>WRJU01000243.1 GCA_009778425.1 Pseudomonadota bacterium | reverse complement strand
AACCAGAGCACTGCCGCCAAATTGCTGGGCATCAACCGCAATACCTTGCGCCGCAAACTGACCGAATACGACCTGCTGTAAACTCCACCTGCTCTGCCCGGCTGCCATACCCGGACAGGTTCTCGTTTTTTCCTTCGCGTTTTACAAAGATGAAAATCATCCAGGCCCTGATTTCTGTCTCCGACAAGCGAGGCATTCTCGAATTCGCCCAAGGACTCGCCGCCCTCGGCGTCAAACTGCTTTCCACCGGTGGCACGGCACGGCTTCTGAAGGACGCGGGGCTTGCCGTCACTGAAATAGGCGACTACACCGGCTTTCCCGAAATGCTCGATGGCCGGGTCAAGACCCTGCACCCGAAAGTACACGGCGGCATCCTCGCCCGCCGCGACCTGCCGGAGCACATGGCAACACTCGACGCGCACGACATCCCGATGATCGACCTCGTGTGCGTCAACCTCTACCCGTTCAAGGAAACCGTTACTCAGCCCGACGTCACGCTGGAAACCGCTATCGAGAACATCGACATCGGCGGCCCTGCGATGGTGCGCTCCGCCGCCAAGAATTACGCCGGAGTAGCCGTCGTCACCGACCCAGCGGACTACGCTCCCATTCTGGCGGAAATACAGGCCAATGCAGGCGCGTTGCGGCTTGCCACCCGCTTCGATCTGGCCAAAAAAGCATTCACCCACACCGCCCGCTACGACAGCATGATCGCCAACTGGCTCACCGCCGAGCCTGAAGGCGTCGAAACCGCCCCTTCCGCGCCCGCCCCTGCCCCGGCGATTTTTCCCGAACGCCTGCAACTGGCCTTCGACCGCGCGGAGACCCTGCGTTATGGCGAAAACCCGCATCAACAAGCCGCTTTCTACCGGGAACCGCAAGCGCCAGCGGGCAGCATCGCCGCTTATCGGCAACTCCAGGGCAAAGAGCTGTCCTACAACAACATTGCCGATTCCGACGCGGCCTGGGAATGCGTCAAAACCTTCCCCGAGCCCGCCTGCGTCATCGTCAAACACGCCAACCCCTGCGGCGTTGCCATCGCCCCCAGCTTGCTTGGCGCCTACGAAAAAGCGTTCCAAACCGATTCCACCTCTGCCTTCGGCGGCATCATCGCCTTCAACGGCACGGTTGACACCGATGTAGTGGAAGCCATGAACGCGAGAAAGCATTTCGTCGAAGTACTGATCGCCCCCGCCTTCACCGCAACCGCCAAGGCCCTGCTGCAAACAAAACAGAATCTGCGCGTCCTGGAAGTCCCCCTCGCAAGCGGCCAGCATGCCCTGGAATTCAAACGTGTCGGCGGCGGCCTGCTCGCACAGACGCCGGACGCCTTCAACGTCACGCCAGAAGCACTGAAAATAGTCACCCAAAAAGCGCCGACCCCCGCGCAAGTCGAAGACCTCCTTTTCGCCTGGCGCGTCGCCAGGTTCGTCAAATCCAACGCCATCGTCTTCTGCGGCGATGGGATGACTCTGGGCGTAGGCGCGGGGCAGATGAGCCGCGTCGACTCCACCCGCATCGCCAGCATCAAAGCGGGCAACGCCGGGCTGGCGCTCGCGGGTTCCGTGGTTGCGTCGGACGCCTTCTTCCCCTTCCGCGACGGCGTGGACGTGCTTGCCGCAGCGGGCGCGACCGCCGTCATCCAGCCCGGCGGCTCCGTGCGCGACGAAGAAGTCATTGCCGCCGCCAACGAACACGGGCTGGCGATGGTCTTCACGGGCATCCGGCATTTCCGGCACTAAAGCCTCCGCTCCTTGACATATCCAACCTCAAATAACGGAAAAAAATAATGAAACTCCTCGTCATCGGTTCCGGCGGACGTGAACACGCCATTGCATGGTGCCTGGCACGGACGCGCGGCTTGCAGAAAATCTATGTCGCCCCCGGCAACGCCGGCACTGCCGCTGAACGCGAACTAGAGAACCTGCCGATCACCGACCCGCAAGAACTCGCGAATTTTGCCGCCGACAACAAGATACTCCTGACCATCGTCGGTCCCGAAGCGCCGTTGGCCGCCGGTATCGTCGATATTTTCCGCGCCAGGGGTCTGAGGATATTCGGCCCCACCAAGGCCGCCGCCCAGCTCGAATCCTCCAAGGACTTCGCCAAGCGTTTCATGATCCGGCACAACATACCGACTGCCGCGTTCGAGACCTTCACGGATGCCGAGAGCGCGCATGCCTACGTGGAAAAACAGGGCGCGCCCATCGTCATCAAGGCCGACGGCCTCGCGGCGGGCAAAGGCGTCGTTGTCGCCGAAACGCTGAAAGAAGCGCACATCACCATCGACGACATGCTTGCCAGCAACAAACTCGGCGACGCGGGCGCGCGGATTGTGATCGAAGAATTCCTCGAAGGCGAAGAAGTCAGCTTCATCGTCATGTCCGATGGCATCAACACGCTGCCGCTTGCCTCCAGCCAGGATCACAAACGCATCGGCGACGGCGACATCGGGCCGAACACCGGCGGCATGGGTGCTTACTCCCCTGCCCCGGCTGTTACGCCGGGCGTGCGCGCCAGGATCATGCGCGAAGTCATCAACCCCACCATCAAGGGCATGGCGCGCGAAAGCATGCCTTTCACCGGTTTCCTTTACGCCGGCTTGATGATCTGCAAGGATGGCAGCATCAAGACGCTGGAATTCAACTGCCGCCTGGGCGACCCTGAAGCCCAGCCGATCCTGATGCGCCTGAAAACCGACTTTCTGAAACTCCTGGAACACGCGGTCGACGGCAAACTCGACAAGGTCGAGGCCGAATGGGACTTGAACGTTGCTCTCGGCGTTGTGCTGGCTTCCGCCAAATATCCGGGTACTCCGCGCACGGGCAACATCATCAACGGGCTGCCTCCCGAGAACACCTTCGGCAAGGATGCCCATGTTTTTCATGCCGGTACCGCGCTCAACAAAGCCAACAAGGTCGTCACCGCAGGGGGGCGCGTACTTTGCGTCACGGCGCTGGGCGTCAATGTCCGCGCCGCGCAGAAACGGGCCTATGAACTCATCGAAGCGATTTCCTTTTCCGGCATGCAGTACCGCCGGGACATCGGCTACCGGGCAATCAACCGCAAAGCCTGATTTATCAGCCCCCCTCGATCGCTCGCAAGGCTTGTCCGAATTCTGAAACCAGAATCAATCCAGCCACTTTCGAGATCAAGGCCCGCCGATCCGACAACAAAGGCAAGGATCGCAAGACCTGCATGGCTCCATCCATGCCAACGAGGTCCCCTGTCTCCAAGGCGGCCTTCAAGCGGATAATTTCCTGATCCCAATGCGAGTCTTTCGTTTCTTCCCCGCCTTTCGACGTTGTTTCGCGGGGATATTCGTTCGCAATGGCTTCGGCTATTTGTGCGCTTAAGGAAAATAACCCTGTACGGAAATTGTCCAGATGTTCACAAATAAACGACATGTCCCCTCGAAGGCCGGCAGCTTCCAGCAAACCTGACGATTCCGACAAGGCCAGCGCGCCGATATTGGCCAAGGCGCTTTTCAGAGCATGAACGTGTGTGGTAAACGCTTTCAAGGTATCTGACGCCGGTTTTTCCAGTGAGACAAGCCGCTGCTTCGCATCATCCAGGAAAACCTCAAGGAGGCTCAAATAACGCTCTTCAGAACCGCCAACGCGCGACAGACCCACGGAAATATCCACGCCTTCGATATTCGGCAAGTTCTCGGTAGCGCTCTGGTTCTTTGAATTTTTTGCCCCCGACGGCGCAAGCTGGCGTTTTTCCTTTGAAATCCATTTCTCCAGAATTTCATTTAACTTGGCCGTTTCTATTGGCTTGGAAAGGAAATCATTAAAACCATTTTCAAGGAACATCTCACGAACCCCGGAAATGGCATTGGCAGTCAAGGCAACGATGGGCACTTCTTTAAAATACTCGCCTTCCAATGCACGAATAGCCGCAGTTGCTTCAATGCCATCCATAACCGGCATCATGTGATCCATGAAAACAATGTCATACCGTTGTGTTTGCAGCTTTTCGATGGCTTCATGCCCACCTTCGGCACAGTCGATCTGCATCCCGTAGACGGCCATCAATCCCTGGGCTACGCGCAGGTTAACGGCCAGGTCATCCACGATCAAAACTCTCGCATCCGGCAAAATGAAACGGACTCCATCCTCGGCGATACGAGCATAATGTTTCTCGTCGGAAAAACCATTCAGAATATTAGCGATAGTAGGCGCATAAGCCGGCATGACCAATGCACGCGCATGGGGGATGGGAAGATGCTCCCCGGACTCCACATCAAAAACGACCAGCATGGCATCTGGAGCAAGCCGCTGCGCTTCGGCGGCAGTCTTCTCTATCAGACCATGAGGCACAAAAATAAAATTGTACTTACGCTTCGACAATTCATTGGAAAAGTCCTCAAGGGAGTGCACTCGCGCGCAAAATACACCCAGATTTTCAATGGCCATGGAAATACCATTCGCATATTTCCGGCGCGGTTCATACAGTATGACGTTCTTTGACTCCGGCTCCGTCACTTCCGCAAAACGATGATATTCACCAACATCCTGCAAGAATGTAACGGTAAACGTCGTCCCCTGACCATAAACACTTTCAACCGTAATCCCCCCTCCCATCAGTTTACTGAGATTATTGGCAATTGAAAGTCCTAGCCCCGTTCCTTCTATACCTTTGTTATTGATAGAATTGACCCGTACAAAATCTTTGAACAGATTTTTAATATCTTCTTTTTTAATACCAATGCCTGTATCCTCTATTTTGCACTGAACCTCGTATTTACCATCTCTCGTTGTCTTACTGCTTATAGAAAGAATAATATGCCCTTCTTTCGTATACTTTATGGAATTAGACAAAAGATTTAACAATATCTGGCGAATACGTACTTCATCACCAATCATTTTACACGGCAAATGACTATCAACATAAATAACAAATCGTACTGACTTCTCCAACAAACGCATCTTGATGATAGTCGTCACATCATTCAACAAAGAACCCAATTCATATTCTGTCGAGGCCAGTTCAAGCCTACCGGATTCTATCTTGGAAAAATCAAGAATGTCATTGATTATAGCCAATAAATTTGTCCCCGCCTGTTTAACGTCTGCCGCATAGGAACGCACAGTATTTGATACATTTTTTTGGCGCAAAATCAATTCACTCATTCCAATGATGGCATTCATCGGAGTACGAATTTCATGGGACATGCGCGCCAGGAACATGCTCTTTGAGCGATTGGCTTGTTCCGCTTCCAGTCTGGCTTCAACCAATGGGGTTACATCGCTGATGTCAATGAACCTGCCCTCCACTTCAGGGCTGCCATTACCATCATAGCCTTCCACGAATTGACTGGATACGATTTTGAAATACCATGACTTATCAGACTCATGTACCTCAACTGTATTATCGTAAGAACCCGATTTATCAAAAGCATCACCTATCATCAGTTTCATGTTCATACGATGAAATAGATCAACCAATGGACGGCCAACAGCCATCTCCATATTTTCAATATGAGCCAATTTTGCCATAGGTTCGCTGAGATAAGTTACGCGATTCATCTCATCTACCAAGGCAACAAGATTAGGCGTTGTGGTCATTAACGCAGAAAAAGAACTTTCCGCCCTGGATGATCGCATATTTTTATCCGAAGAAAAACGGACTAGCAACAAAAGTATAATCATGACATTAATAGAACTTCCCCATAGGATAATCATCCCTTCAAAAGTAACCTGACTTCCAGTTAATGGAACCCCTGTAATTATTAATATAAAAACAACAAGATTAATAAAAATAGTTAAATACAACAAAGATTTATATCGGCAATAAATTGCACAAACACCACATAAAAACATAATCACGCAAAAATAATAAGGTTCTCCCTCAGTATGTACACTATTATGCAGTGTAAACGCCGTAAAAATAAGCAACGGGATCAGACAAGATAGAAAAGAAATATTTTTGATGTAATTTATTAAAAATGCAATCGCTATAATAAGCGCCGAGCATAAGAGCACAACAATAATTGCATCATAAAACTGCTCAACCCTAATATATTCCGCCACTTTGATATTAGCAAAAGTCACGATCCCGGAAAAACAAAAAATATTTGCGGCCTGAATATAACCTAACTCAGCCCGCCCACTAAATTTTTTTCGCACTAATCGTATTATCGGAATAACGATTAGAAGCATTAATAAGATAATTAAAATTATCGAAAACAATGTTAAAAAATAATTTGTTTTAACTTCAAAATACAAATACAAAGAAATCGCAACAAGATTACCCAATACTGCCAACATCAGCGACCAGCGAAAATAATCTTTTTCAGAGTTATTTTTGAAATTCATTATTCACTCCTGACGTATTTGAGTTGGATCAATAATGCGCACTACCCCAGGCTTAATTTCGATGGAAATGTATTTATCATAAAAAACCTCTCCGTCCAGATCGAGTATCAGCGGACTACTGGATGTCAAAAAAACCTTTTTTGCACGTCGGCATGTAAATAGGTGTGGATATTTTTCATGATGACTATTTACATACTTACTCAATACATCATAACTCTCCGATACATTAATTCCATTACTTAGCAACACATCCAAGCAACCATCAGCTGGATCGGCTTCCAGGATAATGTTCTTTTTATTTCTTGCATAATACGGACTGTTGGCAATAGTAATAAAAGCATGTTCTCCGCTCAAATTTTCGTCGTCTACCCAGATACGGTAATTTTGCCTAAGTATTTCAGAATCGAAGGCTCCCATAAGACACAAAGAACTGACGTTAAATAATTTTGAGAAAGTTAACATGCAGCGATCCACTAAAGTGCGCCGTTCCCGCATACTCTTGGTATTTCTGCGGAATAAAGCCTCTAAACCGATCAGGCAATGACTCAGGGCATAATTGCTACCACAATACAGCGCGTCCATCGGGGTGGAAGGCGCGCAGGTCTGCGCTTCCAATGAATTAAAAATCTCCTTATTCGCTTCCCCAAAAACACGATAGAAATCGATCCATTCTCCGCAAGGTATAATACCCAATTCCACATTCGGCAGTCCGACAACACCGTTCAGGCAGTCAAATAACAACCCACTTCCACCCACGGCATATACCCTGAGCGGAATGCCAGATGGAACGGCACTCGCAAACTGCTGAATCGCACAAATAGCATCACGTGGAAAACGCGAAACATGAACAGCGTAGTCTGGCACTACCTGCTCCAGTGAATTGTTAAAATCATTGAAAAAACGATGTATTCCTGTAATCATTGCCTCCATTTTCAGGTGGCTGCCGAAACACAGAGGGCTTATGATAAAAAAGTGCCTTGCTTGATAAATAGACACTGGCATTAAAGACTCTCCGTTCATTTTTTTGAGTTAAGTTATGATGAAGCAACATCAAGGAGAGGACGACTCTCATTATTTGATTTTGTGTTATATGGCATAGAGAATGGCAATTGTCCCGAACATTTCTCAAACAAATCAACCAAAACCGGGTCAAAATCCTTTCCCTTGCCTTGTAAAATAATATTTACCGCCGTTTCATGATCAATCGCCGGTTTGTAACAACGCCTGGACGTCAGAGCTTCGTAGACATCAACGATTGCCATCAGTCGTCCCAACAATGGAATTTCCGTACCTGCACGATTATCTGGATAACCAGAACCGTTCCATTTCTCGTGATGGTATCTGATAAAAATTTTGGCATATTGTAAAAAAAGGCTATCCTCTTCACCTTCTTCCAGTTTTTCTATAAATTGAACACCATACATAACATGTTTTTTCATTTCATCAAATTCTTCTTTCGTCAATTTTCCAGGCTTTTTAAGAATGCTATCATTGATAGCAATTTTTCCGACATCATGTAATAAAGAGGACTGAAGCAATAAGCCTATATCCCATCCATTTGTTTCTTCCTGGTAGATACCCATTGCAAACATGTTAGATAATAATATCCCAAGGCAATGTTGTGTTCGTTCAATATGATTTCCTGTCAAGTTATCTCGTCCTTCCACTAATTCTGCCATTGCTTGTAAAACTTTATTCTGTAATTTAAGTATGGTTTGTGCCTTGTTGGCCACCATTTCCTGCAAATTGTCATTGTAATCTTGCAGTGTTTTTTTCTGCTGTTCTACCAAGATATGTACTTCGACACGTTTTCTCAAAAGAGGTGCTGAAAATGGTTTACCTATATAATCAACAGCTCCTAAATTCAATCCTAGAAGTTCGCTATCGGAATCATTCATGGATGTAAGAAAAATAACTGGAATATTCTTCATCTTTGGATGGTTTTTGAGAATTTTGATTGCCTCATATCCATTCATCTCAGGCATAACAACATCCAGCAAAATCAGCTTCGGTGTATAGCGTGTCAGCAGATCGAACATTTTTGACGCTGAAGGGACCGTTATCACGCTATAAATATCAGACAGCGCCTCCTTGCCAACCATCAGGTTGGCAAGGTTGTCATCCACCAACATGACCAGATCGCGGGTATCGCTCATTTTTCTCCTCTCTTTTTCATTTTGGCGGAACCTGACTTGCTCCGCCTTTGGTAATTTCACCATGAAGACACATGTATTCGTCTATACACCTCGTCATACCGTCCGCCAAAAGTAGTCCATCGGCAAAGCCGTATAAATGTAAGAATTCACGCCGACTACCTACTACACAGGGAAGGCATCCCATGTCGCGCCGTCAGGCACGAGCCGCTACAATCTCTCCATGCTTTACGATCTGATCCGCCCTTTCCTGTTTTCGTTCGACCCTGAAACCGCGCACGAAACCACTATTGCCGCCCTGCATGCCGCCGGTCGCCTGCTGCCCGCCAAACGTCCGCGCGCAACCGCTCCGGTCGAAGTCATGGGGCTCACCTTCCCCAACCGCATCGGGCTGGCCGCCGGGCTGGACAAGAATGGCGAGGCCATCGACGGATTGGCGATGATGGGTTTCGGCTTTCTGGAAATCGGCACGGTCACGCCCCGCGCGCAGCCTGGGAATCCACGCCCGCGCCTGTTTCGGCTACCGGAAGCGCGCGCCATCATCAACCGCATGGGTTTCAACAACCACGGGGTTGACGCGCTCGTCGCCAACGTGCGCGCGGCCAAATACAAGGGGATTCTCGGCATCAATATCGGCAAGAATGTCGGCACTCCGATGGAACGTGCCGTCGAGGATTATCTTACGGCGCTGGAGAGGGTGTATGAAATGGCAAGCTATGTCACGGTCAACATTTCGTCGCCCAATACAAAAAACCTGCGCCAGTTGCAGGACGCTTCCGAACTCGACCAGTTTCTCGCCCGCCTCAAGGAAGCCCAACATCGCCTGGCCGAGCATCATGGGCGCTATGTGCCGCTGGCGCTGAAAATCGCGCCAGACCTCGACGCGGTCGGTATCTCGGACATTGCCGACGCCTTGCGCCGTCACCGTATCGACGCCGTAATCGCCACCAATACCACGCTTGCCCGCAATAATGTGGAGGGGCTGCGCCACGCCGACCAGGAGGGAGGGCTGTCGGGCGCTCCGCTGCTGGAGGCGTCAACCGCCGTGATACGCCAGCTCGCGCAAGAATTGGCGGGGGAAATACCGATCATCGCGGCGGGAGGCGTACTCGACGGCGCGGACGCGCGCGCGAAACTCGACGCCGGAGCAACGCTGGTACAGTTGTTGAGCGGCCTGATCTTTCGCGGCCCCGGCCTTGTGCGCGAATGCGTGCGGGCAACGACGGCCTGAGGCTTTACTTGTATAATTTTGTCCCCTTATCCGCCCACTGCGGCCATTCCAAATGAGCTATCTCTTCGTCGTCCTCGGCGCAGTCCTCGTCAATAACGTGGTCTTCGTCCGTATCCTCGGGCTGTGTCCGTTCATGGGGACGTCGAAGAAACTCGAAACCGCCGTTGGTATGGGCATGGCAACGACTTTCGTGCTCACGCTGGCTTCGGGGACGTGTTATCTGATCGACCATTATCTGCTGATGCCGTTCGATCTTGCCTATCTGCGCACGCTGGCTTTCATCGTCGTCATCGCGGCCATCGTGCAGATTACGGAACTCGTCATTCACAAAACCAGCCCGTTGCTGCAACAAGTGCTCGGCATCTACCTGCCGCTGATTACCACGAACTGCGCCGTGCTCGGCATTCCCCTGCTGAGCGCGAACCTCAATTACGATCTGCTCGAATCCCTGCTGTTCGGATTCGGTTCCGCTGTCGGTTTCACTTTTGCCCTGATTCTGTTCGCCGGCATCCGCGAACGGCTCGAAGGGGCCGATGTGCCATTGGCGTTGCGGGGCGTACCTATCGCCATGATGACCGCCGGTTTCATGAGCCTAGCCTTCATGGGCTTTGCCGGACTGGATCGTTTTCACCACTAAAAGCCCCGCTGCCCACAATATCTTCCGGCCTTTTTCCAGATCAATGCTTGCCGCTCTTTTAGTCATGACAGGGATAGCCCTCGTGCTTGGCACGGCGCTGGGCTATGCCGCCGTTTATTTCAAGGTTGAGGGCAATCCGCTGGCCGAGCAGATTGAGGCCACCCTGCCGCAGACCCAGTGCGCCCAATGCGGTTATCCGGGCTGCAGGCCTTATGCTGAAGCCATTGCCAGCGGCGAAGCCGAAATCAACCTGTGTACGCCGGGCGGCGACGACAATGCGCAAAAACTGGCGGAAATGCTTGGGCGTGAATTCAAGCCGCGCGGGACGCCGGTCGAAAAGCTGAAAACGGTAGCGATCATCGATGAGCAAACCTGCATCGGCTGCACATTGTGCATTCAGGCGTGCCCGGTCGATGCCATCATCGGGTCGGCCAAGCAGATGCACACGGTGGTGAGCTGCTATTGCACGGGCTGCGAGTTGTGTCTGCCGCCCTGCCCGGTCGATTGCATCGCTCTGGTGGAAGAGCCGCGCACACCGCAAAACTGGCGCTGGAAGTACCCGGTGAAAGGACTCAAGGTGGTGGCATGATTTCGCGCCTGTTCAGTTTCCGGGGCGGCATCAAGCCCGATTCCCACAAGACGGAATCTTCCGAGGCATCGATCCGGAATGTGCCGCTGCCGTCGCGGCTGGTGGTCTTGCTCACCCAGGGAAGCCAAGGCGCGGCAAGAACCATCGTCACTGTTGGCGACAAGGTATTGAAAGGCCAGTGCATCGGCGAGGCCGAGGGCGTGGCGGGTACGGCCATACACGCGCCGACTTCGGGCACGGTGACGGAAATCGGGCCTTACCCAATGGCGCATCCGTCCGGCTTGGCCTCACCGGCCATCGTGATCGAACCGGACGGGGAAGAACGCTGGATCACGCACGAGCCACTCGACCCCGCCACGGCGAGCCGCGAAGATTTGATTCTCCGCATCCAGGCAAGCGGCATCGTCGGCATGGGCGGAGCGACTTTCCCAAGCCACCTCAAAGCCGACAGTGAAATTGAAACGCTGATCATCAACGGCGCGGAATGCGAGCCGTGGATCACTTGCGACGACCGCCTGATGCGCGAGCGCGCCGCCCATATCGTGACGGGTTCGGCAATCCTGGCGCATCTGACCGGCGCGCGGCAGGTATTGGTCGGTATCGAAGACAACAAGCCCGAAGCCATCGCCGCCATGCGCACTGCCATACAGGACATGGAAGCTGTCGCGCGTAAGTGCCTGGATGCGGACAAAATGAACGTCATTGCCGTGCCGACGCTCTATCCGACCGGAGGAGAAAAGCAGCTCGTCCGCGTACTCACCGGCATCGATGTCCCTCCCGACAAACGCATCACCGATTCTGGCATTCAGTGTTTCAACGTCGCAACCGCGCACACGGTATGCCGCGCCCTGCTGCACGGCGAGTCGATGGTCTCGCGCATCGTCACCGTGACCGGCAGTGTCGAACGTCCGGGCAATTATGAAACGCCGCTCGGCATGCCGGTTGCCGACCTGCTTGCATTCTGCGGGGTAAAACCCGGCACAAGCCGCGTCCTGATGGGCGGGCCGATGATGGGCTTCTCCCTGCCCAGTCTCGACGCGCCCATCGCCAAAGGCTGTAATTGCCTGATTGCCGCTTCAAACGAACTTTTCTCCCCGCCGCCGCCCGAACAGCCTTGCATCCGCTGCGGCAACTGTGCGAATTCCTGCCCGGTTGGATTGCAGCCGTTTGAACTGTACTGGGCCAGCCGCGCGAAAAATCTCGACCGCGCCGAGCACTATCATCTCTTCACCTGTATGGAATGCGGCTGTTGCGCTTATGTGTGCCCGGCCCACATTCCGCTCGTCGATTACTTCCGCTTTGCCAAAAGCGAAATCCGCGCCCGCAACGAAGAACGAAAAACCGCCGAACAGGCCCGGACGCGGTTCGAGTTCCGCAGTCTCCGGCTGGAGCGCGAAAAAACCGAGAAGGCGGCGCGCCTGGCCGCCAAGGCTGCCGAAACCCGCGCCAAGGCGGCCTCCGAGGCCGACTCCGCACTGATCGCCGCCGCCGTGGAACAGGCCAAAATGCAGTCTTCCGTCCAGGACAAGGCCGCGCCTTCGCGCGATCAACAAACATGACCTCTCCGCATATCCGACAACCCGCCAGCGTGCAGCGCGTGATGATGACCGTGCTGGCCGCGCTCCTGCCCGGCATTGCCGCCTATGTATGGCAGGTCGGCGCGGGCATCCTGGTCAATATCGCCATCGCCTCCGTGACGGCGCTGGCCTCCGAAGCGCTGGTGCTCCGGCTGCGCAAGCGCGCCCTGTGGATCACGTTGAGCGATGGCTCGGCGCTCGTCACGGCCTGGCTCGTCGCGCTCATCCTGCCTTCCATCGCGCCCTGGTGGCTCACCGTAATCGGCGTACTGGTCGCCATCGTCGGAGCCAAGCACCTGTATGGCGGCATCGGACAAAACCCGTTCAACCCGGCAATGGCCGCCTACTGCGCGGTCATCATCGCCTATCCGGCGCTGATGTCGCAATGGCCTCATATCGACGGCCTCGACTTCGCCACCCAGTTGCATCTGATCCTCGGCGGCAGCCGCGAAATCGACGGCATCACCGGCGCGACAGCCCTGGATGCCATGCGTACCGGCTTGCGCAACCAGGTCGACATCCACACGATCCTCTCTTCCGGGACTTTCGGCTTCGCCGGGGGGCGGGGATGGGAATGGATTGCGGCAGGCTATCTTGTCGGCGGCTTCTTTTTGCTCGCGCGCCGCGTCATCACCTGGCACTTGCCTATCGGTTTCATCGTCGGCATGGGATTCACGGCTGGCGTCGCCTGGCTCGTTGCGCCGGACAGTTTCCCCTCCCCGCTCTTTCATCTCGCCAGTGGCGGGGCGATGCTTGCGGCCTTTTTCATCGTCACCGACCCGGTCACGGGGGCAAGTTCCCCGCTTGGCAAATTCATTTTCGCCGCCGGTGTCGGAGTCATCGCCTGGATCATCCGCACTTTCGGCATGTACCCCGACGGTATCGCCTTCGCCGTGCTGTTGATGAACATCTGCGTTCCGCTCATCAACCACGCGACTCAACCTGCCCTTGTCGGCCAGCGCAAGGAAGCCCGGCCATGACCGCCCCCGATCCCGCGCGCACCGAATCGTCTGCCTCCAGCCCAGGTTTTTTCGCAAAGCTGCCGCCTGCGCTCGCCCGCGCGCTGATTTCGGCCTTTGGCCTGTTTGCCTTCACGCTGGCCTTCACCGCCCTCATGGCATTCACATACGAGATGACGCACGACCGCATCCAGGCCGCCATTGACCAGCAACAAATGCAGCTCATCGGCGAGGTGCTGCCGAATCTCGCATACGACAATGCCCTGCTTGCCGACATGATCGAGGCCGAAGCCGGCAATGAAAACCACGTCGGTAAAATCTGGCGAGCCCGCAACGGTAGCGCGCCCGTGGCGCTGGTGTTCGAGACCTTCGCGCCGGACGGCTACGGGGGGCGCATCAACCTGATCGTCTCCTTGGACAACGAGGGCCGGGTCGGCGGCGTGCGGGTCGCCTCGCACCATGAAACGCCAGGGCTGGGCGACTACATCGACCCAGCCAAGGATCGAAAGAAAGAAGCCCCGTGGATACATCAGTTCTCTGCTGCGGATGCGTCCGCCACGCGGTGGGAAGTGAAGAAGGATGGCGGCAATTTCGACTACCACGTCGGCGCAACGATCAGCGCCCGTGCCGTTACGCGCGCGGTGGGCCGCGCCGCCGCCTGGGCCAATGCGCGCCGCGAGGCGCTTTTCGCCGCCCCGGCGGGAAGCCGCCTCAGTGCAGAGCAAGGGGATAGACGATGAGCGAAAGCAGGCATTTCCGGGAAAGCATCCGCAACGGCCTATGGCGGCAAAACCCGGGACTGGCGCAAATTCTCGGCCTGTGCCCGATTCTCGCCATCAGCACCAATATGGTCAACGCCGTCAGCCTGGGGCTGGCGACCGTCATGGCAATGACCCTCTCGAATCTTGTCATCTCAGGGCTGCGGCGCTGGATCGCCTACGAGATTCGCATCCCCGTGTTCATTCTCATCATTGCGGCCCTGGTAACGGTGCTTGATCTGGCGTTCGACGCCTATTTTCACAGCCTGTACCTGGTGCTCGGCATCTTCATCCCGCTCATTACCACCAACTGCATCGTGCTCGCCCGCGCCGAAGCCTACGCTGCCAAGAACAGCGTACTGGAATCGACCGTAGACGGCATTACGATGGGGTTCGGGCTGGTCTGGGTGCTGGCCTTGCTCGGCTTGCTGCGCGAGCTGATCGGCAACGGCACCTTGTTTTCCGGCATCGAGATGATTTTTCCCGGTCTGGAATCAATCAGTGTTTTCGGTGATGCCTATCCGGGCTTCCTGCTTGCCAGCCTGCCGCCCGGCGCATTCTTCATTCTCGGCGGCCTGATTGCCGGTTACAACGCGATCAATGCCCGCCGCGCGGCGCGCGCAGCTCAAAAACAGCCGACTCCAGCACCCGCGCCCGTGCCGCCCGTTGCCTGAAGCAAAAAACGGCCATGAAACCGGAAACAGCGCGCGAATTCTTCCGCCGTCTGGCTGAACGCACCCCGGAACCGCGAACCGAACTCGAATACGGCAGCCCCTACCAACTTCTCGTCGCGGTCGTGCTCTCGGCGCAAACCACCGACAAGGGCGTCAATCTGGCAACCCGTCGCCTGTTCGCCCTGGCCCCGACGCCGCAGGCGATGGCCGCGCTCGGAGAAGAGCAACTGGCCGAATGCGTCAAAACCATCGGCCTTTACCGCGCCAAGGCGAAGAACGTCATCGCGCTTTCCCGTCTGCTGATCGAGCGGCACAAAGGCGAAGTCCCGTCCGATCGCGCCGCACTCGAAGCCCTGCCCGGCGTAGGGCGCAAAACCGCCAACGTCGTGCTCAATACCCTCTTCCGCCAGCCGGTCATGGCCGTCGATACGCACGTCTTCCGGGTTGCCAATCGCACGGGGCTTGCATCCGGCAAAAACGTCGGCGAGGTCGAAGCCGCGCTCATGAAAAATGTACCCGCCGAGTACCTGCTCGACGCGCATCACTGGCTAATACTGCATGGCCGCTATCGCTGCACTGCAAAAAAACCACATTGCCCGGCCTGTTGCGTGTACGATCTATGCGGCTGGCCAGAAAAAACTGGCTGAATCTCAACATACCGACCCACCCCAAAAACATTTATCCAACCCTCCCCAAGCATGTTCAACCCCACCCGCGAGCAAGTCCGAGAATTCTTCATCGAAGCCTGGCGCAAGTACCAAGCTCAAGGAGTTCTGTCCGCCCTTGAGACCATCGCTGCTGGCACCGTGCTGGAACACCCTGAATATCACGCCCTGCTCTCCGGCCCGGATGCCATGACACGGGAGTTCCCTCCCGAAGACGGGCAGACCAACCCTTTCTTGCACCTGTCACTGCATCTGGCTATCGAGGAACAACTCTCAATCGACCAGCCCACCGGCATCCGAGCCGCTTTTGAGGCGCTGCGCAGGCTCCGTGGCCGCCACAACGCCATGCACGATGTGCTCGAATGCCTGGGAGAGACGATGTTCAAGGCGCTGCGCGACAAAGCGCCCCCCGATGGCATCGCTTACCTCGACAGCGTCCGCCGCCGCGCCGGAATGCCGCCGCTTGCCGATTGAACACGGGTCTTGCGCAATCTCCGCCATAAATGGCGGAGTCAAGCGAGACAAAGCGTAACTGGGAGTTTGAGGCTCCCCAAGACCGTATCGAGGAATCCCCTGCCTTTCAGGCAGGGGTGACTCAATCACGTCACGCAGGAACAATTCCCGGTATCCCGATGCCTGTGTCACGTCTGCGACGTGCATACGTATCTATAATCTCAGGTCTCTATCCGGGATACCCGACATGCTTTCGAGCCTGTTCCACCGCCTGTTTCCCCATTCGCCGCCGCCTGAAGAAAGCGATGAGCATCCCGGTACGCTTGCCTCCTGTCCCGCAAGCAGCGGCGCACAAGCTCGCCCTTCTACCTTACAACAGGAAGCATCGCTCACCTCCAGCATCGAGAATATCGAAGGCTCCATCATCTGCCGCGAGGCCATCCTCAATCGCCAGCAGAAAATCATTGGATACCAGTTTCTGCTCCAGAAAGCCGCCTATGCCCATATCCATATCAATAATCGGCGAGTTCTCCATCTTTACGCCGAAGTCCTGTTACAAGCCCTGGTGCAGACCAACATTTTCCCGCTGCTCGGACAACGCTCTATCTTCATCGAAATACCGGACTCCTTTCTTGCTCATCCCTGCCTCGCGCAACTTCCAGCGGCCAATACCTTTTTGATCCTCAAGCCTGTCCAGGACTCCAACTCGCCCTCGCAGGACGAGTTGCTGGCCAACACACGTGCATTACGCAAACTCGGCTACCGCATCGGCATCCCCTATCCGCTGGCCTTGCCCGCATATTTCCATCTTTTGCCGGAAATCGACCTGGTTTCAGCGCAGGCTTCCAAGGTCAATATCGACAAAGGGGAAAAACTCTTCGATTTCATTTTCAACAAAGCGCCACAAATCTCGATCCTGGTAAATGGCCTGTCCAGTATCGAAGATTTCAATTATTTCCACAAAATTGGGGCAACCCTGTTCCAAGGCTCCTTCATCACCCACCGCGAAAGCTGGCAGAGAGCCGAACTCAGCCCCAATCTCACCCATCTGGCCATGTTGTTGAAAAAACTGCGGTGGGATGCCGAAACACGCGAAATCGTTTCCGTCCTCAAGCAGGACGCGCTCATCACTTTGCGCCTGCTGCGCTACATCAACTCGGCGGCCAACGGCTTACCGGAACACGTCACCTCTATCGAACACGCCGTCACCCTGTTGGGCCGCGCGCCACTGCGCCGCTGGCTCATGCTGCTGCTCTGCGGGAGCAGCCGCAGCCAGCCGCGCGCAGCAGCCGTGCTGGAGGCGGCGCTCACCCGGGCGCGCTTCATGGAGCTGATTTCCATTTCCAGGTCAGAGCCGGAACGCGAGGCGATTTTCCTCACCGGACTTCTGTCGCTGATCGACGTCATCCTGCAACAACCGATAGAACACGCGCTGCAAGCCCTGTCCATCGACGACGACATCCGCGATGCCATACTCCACGGCCAGGGCATCTACGCCGCAACGCTGGCGCTGGCGCGGGCATGCGAGAGCATGAACATGAACCGCATCGTTTCCGCCGCAAAAGTCTGCAATATCCACCCCGAACAGGCATCGGCCTGTTACATGGACGCATTGTCCTGGACATTGACGCTGCAACAGGAAATTTCCGATTGAGGGGGCAATTATTAACGGGGCGACTGCCATCGCCCGTTGGACGCATGTCCCCTCCAAGGATGTGAATGGAGGGATATGAAACGCTCCCGGAAACCGTGGCGCTTCCGTATAATCCCTGCCCATGAAAATTCTTTTCGACCTGTTGCCGGTTATTTTCTTTTTTTGCGCCTACTACATCGCCAAGCTTTTTCCGGATGGGGCGCACACCTTGGTCACGAACTGGCTGGCGGCGGACATTCCCGCTGAACAGGCGCCTATCCTGATCGCCACGTTCATCACCATCGCCGCTACGGCGCTGCAAATCGCCATCGTCTGGCTCAAACACCGCAAGGTCGACCGCATGCTGTGGGTCAGCCTGATCATCATCGCCATTCTCGGCGGAGCCACACTCGCGTTTCACAATCCGGCCTTCATCAAGTTCAAACCTACCGCGCTTTACTGGCTGTTCGGTATCGTTCTGCTCATGTCAGACTTGGCCTTCCGCCGTAACCTCATCAGGCGCATGCTCGAAGGCCAGATGCGCCTCCCCGATCCGGTATGGCAACGCCTCAACTTGGCGTGGGCATTATTTTTCGTCATACTTGGCGCGCTCAACCTCTATGTGGCGTACAGCTTTTCGGAAGAGGTCTGGGTCAACTTCAAGCTCTTTGGCTGCATGGCGCTGATTTTTGTGTTCGCGCTGGCCCAGGGGCTATACCTGTCGAAACATTTGCTTGAGGACAACACCGAACATTGAGGCAATGTGTACGCCCGCTGGCATGACGGATAACGCGCGCGCAAGCGAGTTTCCGGTCATGCAATACTGGAACAAACGGGCTGCGGCGCAATCTCATTCCACTCTGTTTTCTCCCCCGGCGTGTTCCAACTGTCCCGACGAGCGCGGGAGTTGGAATCATGTCTCACAAAAAGGAAGCCTGATGAAAAAATTCCCGAGTTACCTCAGTGTCGCCTTCGCCGCCCTCGGCGTACTCGCCCTGACGGGCTGTGTCGGCGAGCCTTCGCCCGCCGCTTCCGGCACGGGGGCAAAGCCTGTTGCCGTCGTCAACGGCACCGTCGTCATTCCGAACGAAGTCATCGAAGTCATCATCGCCGAGCAACGCGCCCAGGGCGCGCCGGATGACCCGAACATGAAAGATGGCATCCGCAAGGAACTCACCCGTCGCGCGTTGCTCGAACAGGACGCCGTCAAGGCCGGCATCAACAAACGGCCCGATACGCTCGTCCGGCAAGACCTCGCCCGCCAGAACGCGCTGATCCGGGATTACGTGCAGGATTGGGCGAAAAACAACGCGCCGACCGATGATGAAATGAAGCAGGAATACGAAAAGATCAAGGCGGGACTGACGGATCAAAAGGAATACCATGTGCGCCACATCCTGCTCAAGACGGAACAGGAAGCCAAAACCGCGATTTCCAGGCTAGTGAAAGGCGCGAAGTTCGCAGAACTGGCGCGCAAGTCGCTCGACCCCGGCACCAAGGACAACGGCGGCGACCTCGGTTGGACCAACCCCGCCATGTTCGTCCCGGCTTTCTCCGAAGCTATGACCAAACTCTCCAAGGGGAAATACACCACGGCGCCGGTCAAGACCGATTACGGCTATCACGTCATCCTCCTGGAAGACGTGCGTGACCTCCAGCCTCCATCCTTTGATGACATCAAGCCGGAACTGCAACAACGGATGCAGCAGCAGAGGTGGCAGGCATACATCGACCAACTGGAAAAGAATGTCGATGCGAATGCTGGCGTGAAAGAAAAAGACGCCGACGAAAAGAAGGCGGACGAAAAGGAACCCGGCGAAAAGAAAGCCGACGTGAAGTAAGGGCTGTCTTTTCCGGGCTGCATTGACCCCTCTCCCCTCGTGGGAGAGGGTGCCCCGAAGGGGCGGGAGAGGGGGATGCCAGGGAGAGGGCAAGTTTCGGTCTACCAGAAACGTCTTCCCCCCTCTCCCCCAACCCCTCTCCCGCAAGGGGAGAGGGGAGTTCTGTGTACAACCGCTCTAGGCGCAAAGCGCCTGCTCAGACACTTTCTTCTTCATCCCCTGCCTGTTCCTGTTCACCATCCTTGCAATGGTGGGGGGAACAGGCAGATTGTTTTGCGCGGCGCTTGATCCCTTCGGCCTTTCGAGGTCTGAAACACCTCTGATACATTCTGAAACATTCCGATACTTTCATTGACTATACCCTTACGCATCGTTTTGGACGTTTAACGTTCCTCGCGTGTGCCAGCGTAGCGCGCGCCGTTTCCATGCCCCTCTCAAGAGACAAACCATGACGAAATCACAAAACCGGACGGTCTTTTTTCGTCCGTTTTTTTTGTTGCTGCCCATTCTTGCGTTCCCCGCCGCACGGGCGCAGACGCTCCTGCACGCTCCCCAGAATCCTCCGGCAGCGGTCGAAATCGCGTTGAGCGAGACGCAGATTACGAAAGCAAAAATCAAGCTCAATACCTTGGCCGAAATCAGGGTGAGTAAAGGAAAAAAAGGCAACGGTCAGGCGCTTTCTCTTCCCGGAACGGTGGTGCTTCCGCTCGATGCACAGGAAATCATCAGCGTACCCGCCGCTGGCATGATACAAGCCATCCTGACGCCGCCCTCGCACCCAGTGCGCGCCGGACAAGCGCTGCTGCGGCTCTACAGCCCGCAATTGCTGCAATGGCAGCGCGAGTTCATCCAGGCCGTCGCGCAGGAAAAGCTGGCAGCGGAAAAACTCAAGCGCGACATGGCATTGTTCGCTGACGGCATCATCGCCGAAACCCGCTTGCAGGAAGCGCGCAGCAACGCCACGCAAAGCCGCGCGCTGACCAGTGAAACGGCACAAATGCTGCATCTGGCAGGGATGAACGAAAAGGCCATCAAAACCCTGCAGGATACGCAAAAACTTTCCGCCAGCCTGGAAGTGGCAGCGAGAACGGATGGCGTCGTGCTCGAGTACGGCGTCGTGCCAGGACAGCAGGTGGACGCGGGCGCAACGCTCGCCAGACTGGCGCAAGGCGGACGATTGTGGGTTGAACTCAATGCCTCGAAACAGCAGGCGGCGCAGGCGCGGCCCGGCAACCGTATCCGTTTTGCTTCCTGCACCGATGAGGCGCATGTGATCGCGGTATCCCCACAGATCAATGCAGACAGTCAGACGGTGCTGATTCGCGGTGAATTGAAGCAGCCTTCGTCCTGCCTTTCCGTCAACCAATACGTGGAAGCGACGCTGTATGTCGAGCGCAGCGCCGATAACAGTTGGGTGGTGCCGTCCGCCTCTATCGTCCATCACGAAGGCGCGCACTGGATTTTCGTGCGCACAGCCCAGGGCTTTACCGCGCTGCCGGTGGAGTTGATTTCTTCCGCCGACGGATTTGACGATATTCGTTCGGTAACGTCAGCACCCGCACCAACGCTCGAATCCAAAACACGCATCGCCGTCTCCAGCACCGCCACGCTCAAAGGCGCATTGATGGGCATCGGAATGGAGGAGGAGGTTTCTGCGGCAACCGCGCCGGAACCCCCTAAACAGACGCAGAACGGGAGCAAGTAATGCTGCGGAAGCTGATTTCTTCTTCCCTGGTGCACCGCTTCCCCGTCCTGCTGTTTGTGCTCGTGCTTGCTGCGGCGGGCGTAGCGGCGTTCCGCGCATTGCCGATCGACGCGTTCCCCGATGTCGCCGGGACGCAGGTGAAGATCATCATGAAAGCGCCGGGGATGACGCCGGAAGAAGTCGAGATGCGGATCGTGCAGCCGATCGAGCAGGAACTGCTCGGCATCCCTCAGCAAAAGACGCTGCGCTCCCAGTCGAAGTACGCGATTGCCGAAATCACCCTCGATTTCAACGACGGAACTGACATGTATTGGGCGCGGCAACAAGTGGCCGAGCGCCTGAACAGCGTTCAGGACGATCTGCCGCCAACGGCTTCGGGCGGATTGGCTCCGGCGACGACGCCGCTTGGTGAACTCTTTATGTTCACCATCGAAGGGCCGCTGTCGCTGGAGGAAAAACGCACACTGCTCGACTGGACGATACGGCCCCAACTGCGCAGCATTCCCGGTGTTGCCGATGTCAACGCGCTGGGCGGCGAAGTCAAAACCTTCGAGGTCATCCCCAACATCAGCGCACTGGCGGCGCATAGCATCACGCTGGAACAGTTGCGAACGGCAATCGAGGAAAACAACCGCAACGATGGCGCTGGCCGTATCGACCACAACGAGGAAACCTTCCTCGTGCGCGGCCAGGGCAACATCGTCTCGCTCGACGATCTGGCCAATATCGTCGTCGCCGAGAAAAACGGGCAGGTGACGCGCGTTGCCGACATTGGCACGGTGCGCGTCGGCATGCTCACCCGCTACGGCGCTGTGACCAAGGATGGCGAAAGCGAAGCGGTCGAGGCGCTGGTGCTCGCGCTGCGCGGTGCCAACGCGCGGCAGGTGGTCAACTCGGTACGCGCGAAGCTCGATGAACTCCAGAAAACCCTGCCGCAAGGAACCAGCATCCAGATTTTCTACGACCGTGGCAACCTCGTCGAACGCGCCGTCGGCACGGTCGCCAAGGCATTGGGCGAGGCAATTTTCCTGGTGCTGGCGCTGCTCTTCCTCTTTCTCGGCAACCTGCGCGCGGCGCTCGCCGTGGCATGTATCCTGCCGCTTTCCGCCTGCGCCACGTTCATCCTGATGCGCTGGTTCGGGCTATCGGCCAATTTGATGTCGCTCGGCGGTCTGGCGATTGCCATCGGCCTCCTGGTCGACGCGGCGGTGGTAATCGTCGAAAACATCGAAGCGCATACGGAATCGCGGCAGGGGCGCCCGTCGATTTCCTGGCTGCATACGATCTACCGCGCGGTTTCCGACGTCGCCGTGCCCGTGTCCTCCGGCATCGTTATTATCGTCACCGTATTCCTGCCGCTCCTGACGCTGGAAGGGCTGGAAGGAAAAATGTTCGCGCCGGTAGCATTGACGATCGTCTTCGC
>WRJU01000242.1 GCA_009778425.1 Pseudomonadota bacterium | reverse complement strand
TGCCAGAAGAATTTCCAGCGCGCCGCCAAGCCGTTCGGGTCGCGGAATACCACCTTTTTCCAGTCGTCGTACCAGCCGACGATGCCGAAGCCGAGCGTGACCACGAGCACCGTCCAGACGTAACGGTTGGAAAGATTGCCCCACAGAAGCGTCGTCAGTACCACCGCAATCAGGATCAGAATGCCGCCCATCGTGGGCGTACCGGACTTGATCAGGTGCGCCTGCGGCCCGTCGGTGCGTACCGCTTGTCCGATTTTCTTCGCCGCCAGCCAACGGATTACCTGGGGCCCAAAGGCGAGCGAGAAAAAGAGCGCGGTCATCACCGCCAGCACCGTTCGCAACGTGACGTAACTGATCACATTGAAACCGCGAACATGTTGCCCGAGCCATTGCGCCAATTCGAGCAGCATCAGCCTTCTCCCACCGAATGCGGAACAGGCGCAGCCAACGCATCAGCCACCCGTTCCATGCGCATGAAGCGCGAACCTTTCACCAATACCGTATCGCCGACATCGAGACTGGGCGCGAGCGCCTCCACCAGCGCCTCAACGGAAGAAAAATGCCGAGCCTCTACGCCAAAATTGCTTGCGGCATTTTCGCTCATCGCCCCAAGAGTATACAAAAACCCAACTCCCATACTTTTCGCATAAGCACCCACTTCAGCATGTGCCCGCGCACTGCTCTCTCCCACCTCGCCCATGTCGCCGAAAACGAGGGTCGTCCTGCCCGGCATACGGACGAGCACGTCGATGCCCGCGCGCACCGAATCCGGATTCGCGTTGTAGGTGTCGTCAATCACCAGGGCGCCCCGCAGCCCCACGCGCCGTTGCAATCGCCCGCGCGCGCCGCCGCAGCCGGAAAGCCCCGCCGTCACTGCCTCAAGCGGTGCGCCCGCAGACAAACACGCGGCGGCAGCAGCCAGGGCATTGAGGGCGTTATGGGCGCCGGGCATCCGCAACGCGCATTCAGCCTGCCCCCAAGGAGTATCGAGCATCAGCTTTGAGCCCAGCTCACGCATCTCGCAACGCCCGCGCACCGTCGCCGGATTTGCCATGCCGAAACTCACCGCCTCGCGGCGCATACGCCCAATCGAAGCCAGCCATTCATCGGCATGCGCGTCGTCGGCATTGACCACTGCGATGCCCCCGTCGCCCAAGCCCTCGTAAATGCAGCCCTTCTCGCGCGCAACGCCGTCCAGTGAACCCATTCCTTCGAGATGGGCGCGTTGGGCGTTGTTGACCAGCGCCACCGTCGGACGCGCCAGTCTGGTGAGCATGGCGATTTCGCCGGGATGGTTCATCCCCATTTCGACCACGGCCGCCCTGTGATGCGCGCGCAAGCCAAGCAGGGTCAGCGGCAAGCCGATGTCGTTATTGAAATTGCCCCGCGTGGCGAGGACGGCATCGTCCTTGCCAAACCAGGCGCGCAGGATCGATGCGCACATCTCCTTGACCGTGGTCTTGCCGTTGCTGCCGGTGATGCCGATCATCGGAATATCGAAGCGCGCGCGCCAGCCCGCAGCCAGCGCACCAAGTGCAAGGCGGGTATCGTCGACCACGAGGCGCACCACCTTGCTTCCCGCGTGTTCCGCCTCCCAACGCGCATCGACCATCACCGCCGCCGCGCCGGCGGCCAGCGCCGCCTCGACGAACTCGTGACCGTCGAAGCGCTCGCCGCGCAGGGCGACAAAAAGCTGTCCGGACGCAATCGCCCGGCTGTCCGTGCCCACAGAAGTGAAACGGGCCTCACCCTTCGCATACGCAGCATGTGCGGCCAGCATGGGGAGCGCATCGGCAAGCGTCATCATGTCGCCGCACCCTTTCGCGCGGCAAGCGCCAGACTTGCCTGATCCATATCGGAAAAGGGCTTCCACTCACCGCAAATTTCCTGATAAGGCTCATGCCCTTTGCCCGCAACGAGAATCACATCGCAAATGTCTGCCGCGCTCACGGCAGCGCGAATCGCTTTTGCCCGGTCGATTTCGACCTCGACCCCTGTGCCCGTACCCTTGAGAATATCGTCGATGATCTTCTGCGGCTCTTCACTGCGCGGATTGTCGCTGGTGACGACTACCCGGTCGGCGAGTTTCGTGGCCACTTCCCCCATCAGCGGACGCTTGCCCACGTCACGATTCCCTCCGCAGCCAAACACGCAGACCAGGCGCCCACCACGTAAGCGCGCGGTTCCACGCGCCGCTTCAAGCACACTGGCAAGCGCGTCCGGCGTGTGGGCATAGTCGACGATCACCTGCGGCTCGCCGTTGCCGCCTACAAGCTGCATCCTGCCGGGTGGTGGGGTCAGCGTTTTCGCAACCTGAACGATGTCCTCCAGGGCATCGCCACGCGCAAGCAGCGTACCGATGAGCACAAGCAGGTTGGAAGCATTGAACATGCCCGCGAGGTAAGCATCCACTGTCACCTGGCGGCCTTCCCAGACCACGTCGAAGCGCAATCCCGTGGGACCGGCGCGCAAATCCGCGCCAACAAGCCTCTGTACTCCTGACGGCGTTCCGGCACGATCCTTCAAGCTGACGCCGATCACCCGCATGCCGCGCGCCGCCAGCCGTCCGGCCAGCTTCGCGCCAAAATCGTCATCGAGATTGATGACCGCCGCGCCCACGCCCGGCAGGTCGAAAAGCCGCGCCTTGGCCTCGGCATAGGCTTGCATCGTCCCGTGATAGTCGATGTGGTCACGCGTGAGATTGGTAAAGGCTGCCACATCGAACCGCGCGCCATTGACCCGCCCCTGGTCGATGCCGATCGAGGAGACTTCCATCGCCGCAGCGCTCGCGCCGGAAGCAATGAAACCGGCAAGCAGCCGATGCAGGTCGACCGCTTCCGGCGTGGTATTCAGGCTGGAGGCCAATGCACCCGGAAAACCGCTGCCCAGCGTACCGATGATCCCACAGCGGCTACCCAGAGCCTCAAGCGCGCAGCCTATCCATTGACTGACAGTGGTCTTTCCGTTGGTTCCCGTCACCCCGGCCAGCCACAGTTTCTCCGACGGCTTGCCGTAAATTTCGTCCGCCAGGATTCCCGCCATCGCGCGCAAGCCTTCGACCGCGAACACGGGCTGCCCCGTTTCAGGCCAACGGAAACCGTCACCGCTTTCATAGAGCGCTGCCACTGCGCCACGGGACAGGGCATCACCAATATGCCGCCGTCCATCGTTTGCCGCACCCGGCCAAGCGATGAACACATCCCCATTTTCGACGCGTCGCGAATCCACGGCCATTCCGCATGGCTGCACACCAGCCCTGGCAAGCAACGCGAAAACATCGGTGGCGCTCATCACATGCCCTCCCCATCCAGCCCACGTTCAACCCCCATTGCAGTCAACTGCAAGGGCGCGAGCGGCACGCTGGGAGTCACACCCAGCGCGCGCAAAGCGCCTTCGGCAACCTGCGCGAACACCGGCGCGGCCACCGTACCGCCAAAATGCTGATCGGCAGAAGGCTCGTCGATCATCACCGCCACGATCAGCCTCGGATCCGACACCGGCGCAAGACCAACAAAAGATGAAACATACTTATTGACGTAATGCCCGTTCTCGATCTTGTTGGCGGTTCCCGTCTTGCCCGCGACGCGGTAGCCCGTTATTTGCGCGCGGACGCCGGTTCCGCCCGGACTCACGACCGTTTCCATGATCTGCCGCACTTCGCGCGCCACTCGCGGCGAAAATACCTGCACACCAACCGGCGGCGCGTCGACACGGGTCAGCGACAGCGGCACGAGATCGCCGTCGCGCGCAAACGCGAGATAGGCGCGGGCAATCTGGATCAATGACACCGAAATGCCATGACCGTAGGACATCGTTGCCTGTTCGATCGGTTTCCAGGTCTTGGCCGGGCGCAGATTGCCGCTGGCCTCGCCGGGGAAACCCAACCCAGGCGGCGAACCGAAACCGAGCCGGTCGTAGAGCGCCCACATGTGCTCCGGCCCAAACGCCAGCGCCATCCGCGCCGTGCCGATGTTGGAAGACTTCCGGATGATCTCGGCTACCGTAAGCGTACGATAGGGATGCGTATCGTGAATCGTGTTGTTGCCAATATTGAAACTGCCGGAGTAGGTGTCGATCACCGTCGAGGCGCGGAACTTGCCGCTCTCGATCGCCATCGCAGCGATAAAGGGTTTCATGACCGAACCGGGCTCGAACGTATCGGTAAAAACCCGGTTACGCAATTGTTCCCCGCTGAGATGGGCGCGGTTATTGGGATTGAAAGCAGGCGCATTGACCAGTGCCAGAACTTCTCCGGTGCGAACGTCGATCACCACCACCGAGCCGGCCTTGGCATGATGCTGCTGAACCGCTTCGCGCAAGGCGGAATACGCCAGATATTGAATCCTGGCATCCATTGCCAACGCCACATCCTCGCCGTCGCGTGGCGCTCGGATGGATTGCACATCTTCCACCACCTGCCCGCGCCTATCCTTGATGACCCGCCGCGTACCCGGCTGCCCGGCAAGCAGACGTTCAAAAGCCAGTTCGACGCCTTCCTGCCCACGATCCTCGACATTGGTAAAACCGAGCATATGCGCCATGACCTCGCCGCTCGGGTAATAGCGGCGAAACTCGCTCTGCTGGTAAATGCCGGGCAGATCGAGCTTTGCAACCTTATCCGCGAGTTCGGGAGAAACCTGGCGCTTGAGGAAGACGAAATCGCGCCCGTTTGCAATACGGTTGTTCAGTTCCGTTACGTTCATTTCGAGCAACTGCGCAAGCTGCCGCAACTGCCCCGGCTCAAGCCGGCTGGCGTCGGACGGAAGCGCCCAGATCGAACTGACCGGCGTACTGACCGCCAGCAGGTTGCCATTGCGGTCGGCGATACGCCCGCGCGTAGCAGGCACTTCGAGCACCCGCGCGTAACGCGATTCGCCCTTGGCCTGAAGAAATTCGTTATGTACGCCCTGCAAATAGAGCGAACGCCCCAGCAGCGTAGCCATGCCCGCGAGCAGCACGACCAGCACCAGACGGGCGCGCCACTGCGACAGACTGAGCTGAAGCAGGGGATTGTGATTGAAAGTGACGGCCTTTCTGACCCGGCTCATGGCATACCGCCCTCCAGCACGATGATCTGACCGGCATCCGGAGAGATCATTCCAAGGCGTTTGCGCGCGATGCCTTCAACCCGGCGAGGCGCGGCCAGAGTACTTTGCTCAAGTTGCAGCCGCCCCCATTCCACTTCCAGGTTCTGTGCGCGGACTTGCTCGCGTTCAAGTGCGGAACGCAGCTTGCGGGCTTCATGCTGCGCGGAAATCACGCCCAGGCCGCAGGCAGCGGACAGTACGATGAGCAGGGTGACAAGCAGGGCATCGAACCGGATCATGCCGCCTTCTCCCCGCCGCAGCGTTCCGCCACCCGCATCACCGCGCTGCGCGAGCGCGGATTGTTCGCTACTTCTTCCGCGCAGGGACGTCGGGCACGCCCCACCAGGGCAAGGCGCGGGCGGGGCAATTCCGCCGCCCTCACCGGCAGGCGCGGCGGCAGACGCGGCGGGCTCGCCTCGTCGCGCATGAAACGCTTGACGATGCGGTCTTCGAGCGAATGGAAGCTGATGACTACAAGCCGCCCGCCAGCCCGCAGCCGTTCCACGCACAGCGGCAATACCCGATTCAGCTCTTCGAGTTCCTGATTAATGAAAATCCGTAAAGCCTGGAAGCTACGTGTCGCCGGGTGCTGCCCCGGCTCGCGCGTACGGACCGTTTTTTCCACGATCTCGGCAAGTTGTCCTGTGGTTGCAACAACGCCCCCTGCCCGAGCATCTGCAATCGCCTTTGCAATCGCATGAGCAAACCGTTCTTCTCCATATACCTTGAGCACCTCCGTAATTTGGGCGACGGAGGCTCCCGCCAGCCACTGCGCCGCGGTTTGCCCACGGCTGGTATCCATACGCATGTCGAGCGGTGCGTCGAACCGGAAACTCATCCCCCTGCCTGCGTCGTCGAATTGGGGCGAAGAAACGCCGAGGTCGAGCAACACGCCGTCGATCTCACCGACGCCGAGCCGATCCAGCACCGCGCCCAGTTCGCTGAACGGGGCATGGACGAGAGTGAGGCGTGGGTCGCCGATGGAACGCCCCGCTGCGATGGCCGCCGGGTCGCGGTCGAGCGCGATGAGCCTGCCCGCCCGCTCCAGCCTGGCCAGCACTTCGCAGCTATGCCCGCCACGGCCAAAAGTGCCGTCGACATAGATGCCGTCCCCCCTGACTGCCAGGGCATCAACCGCTTCATGGAGCAACACGGCGACGTGCATGGCCGCCCCCTTATAAAGCCAGACTCTCGAAGCCCGGAGGCAGCCCGGTTTCGGCCAGTGCCATCATGGACTGCTGCTGCTGCTGCCAGCATTCGTCCGACCACAATTCAAAATGCGAGCCCTGACCGACCAGCCATACCTGCTTTTCCAGCCCGGCATATTTACGCAATTCCGGCTTGATGAGCACCCGCCCGGCGTTGTCGAGCGCCTCTTCCTGGGCATAACCGACAAGGAGGCGCTTCAACAGAGCCGAACGGGGATCGAGGCTGGGCGCGCGCAATACCTGATCGCGGATCGGCTCCCAGGCGGGCACGGGATAGACAAGCAGGCAGCCGTGCGGATGGGCGGTCATCACGACCTGCCCATCGCCTGAAACCAAGGCCTCACGATGCCTGGACGGGATAGCGAGACGTCCCTTGACATCGAGGTTGAGCGCTGAAGCTCCCTGGAACATCGTTCCCCCTGCTCACACACGGAAATACACCGTGCACCACTAAAACCCACCACATACCCCTCAATACTCCAATTGTCGTCCTTTTTGGATAAAAAGTGAAACTATTTTTAGCATAAATATTCATGCCATTTTTCACATCAAGACCATAAATCATTAAAAATCAACGATAATGTACCAGCTTCTTGATAGAACACATTAATTCTTGAGTAGCCGACGAAGGGTGTGGGAAAAAGTGGGATGAATACGCACCAAGGGGACACGGAACGATTGCCATCGTCCCCTACGCGCACCTGGGAATGCGGGGCGGCAGGGGCGGAGGCAATCCGCCTGTGACCACCTCCGCCATTTCACGCTACCTTTCGAATGCCCCCCTGCTCGCGCGAGAGGCGGTTGTCAGACCTAAAAAAGGAAAAGGGGAAGTCCGCCGATAAGCCGGGTTCTGTCAAGCGCCTTTGGGGGCGCCGGGCAGTCATTCATCTTGGCGCCGCGTTACCGTGACGCTCCAGCAGCCTACCCGGAAGCGGCGCGAGCCACGCCATGGCTTCCCTATTTGGCCTTGCTCCGGATGGGGTTTGCCGTGCCGGGCCTGTCGCCAGTCCCGCGGTGGGCTCTTACCCCACCATTTCACCCTTGCCTGATCCCGCGTTGCGCGAGCCATCGGCGGTTTGCTTTCTGCTGCACTTTCCGTCGCCTCACGGCGCCCGGCTGTTAGCCGGCATCCTGCTCTGCGGAGCCCGGACTTTCCTCCGCGCAATCAATATTCATGCGCGGCGACTGCCTGGCGAACTTCCCGGGAACGGATTATAGACCTGTGTCCGGCGTTACCCCTTCCGTCTTGGACAGGTAATTCGATATTTCTACGATCTGCTCTTCGGCTGCCTGTAAAAACGCGCCATTGCTCGCTTCGACAAAGGTAAAATCGCCCGCCTTCGCCGCATGTTCCAGCGTCTCCGCGAGTCTCCCGACAGCCTGCGCGCAAATGTTGCGGCTGGAACCCTTGATGCCGTGCATGGACACGGCGTAACCGGCAAGCCCTTCCCGTGTCACGGCGCGAACTTTCTCCAGCAGGGTCGGCGTGTTGCGCACGTAAGAGCCGAGAATGTCCCGCAGCACCTCTTCATCCCCGCCGAAGCGTTCCAGGCATTCTTCCAGGTCAACCCCCGGAATGACCGAAGACTCGCTCAACTCCCGCCTGCCAAACTCGCTTCGTCTCTCCACGCCGACCCGCTTCTCCTGCCCCCCTTCTTGCCGGAGACGCAGATCAAGCCGTTCTTCCGCTTCAGACTGAAGGCCGACGCTTCTATTCTCCATGCTTTTATCGCGCACCCAGTGCCTGATGACAGAATCCAGCAACATAATATCGATCGGCTTGGCGATGAAAGCCTGAAAACCACTGCGCAGGAACATCTCTTCGTTGCCAACGATCGCGTTGGCCGTCATCGCGATGATGGGCACGGTTTGCGCGTAATTCGTTCCGATTTCGTTTCGGATGATCTGCACGGCTTCGATGCCATCCATTTCCGGCATCATATGATCCATGAAAATAGCATCGTACATCACTTCCCTTTCCCGAATCAGGTCGACTGCCTCCTTCCCGCTGAGCACACAATCCACTTTCATCCCGTAAGGCTTCAGCATGCCCCGCGCCACGTCCAGGTTGGTCGGCACATCATCGACCACCAGCACCCTCGCATAAGGCAGTTGCACCCGGATAAACCGTGCTCTCGTTTCGAGCCGGTTCATGGAGTAATTCATTTTTTTCAGGTTTTCCACGACTTCCGGGGCGAGCGTCGCGTCCGACACGAGTTTCTGGCGAAAGCGCGCTGTGAACGTACTCCCCTTGCCATATTCGCTCTCCACCGAGATGCTGCCGCCCATCATCTCCACCATACGCCTGGCCAGCGCAAGCCCCAGCCCCGTGCCTTCTATCTTGCGGTTCGACCTGGTATCCACCTGGCTATATTCGGAGAACAGTTTGCCGACATCCCCGGGCTTGATGCCGATGCCCGTATCCTTCACCACACAAGTCACCCACACGGAGTCGGAATCGCCTTCCCGTTCACAGGAAAGCGCCCACTCCACGGAGCCCTCCCTGGTATACTTGAAGGCATTGGATAAAAGGTTATTGCATATCTGCTTGACCCGCAGATCGTCGCCCATCAGCCTACTGGGAAAAGACTCATCAATCGACAATCTGAACTTGATGGGTTTTTCAGCAATGCGCATGATGTTGAGCGTCACCGTATCGTTGATGAAGCTCGGCAAATCATAGACATCCGGCACAAGCTCGAATTTCCCGGATTCAATCTTGGAAATATCCAGAAGATCATTGACAATACCCAATAAGGTCATGCCTGCGCCGTATACCTTATTCAGTTTTTCCCGAATTTCGCCCTGAACGTCGTCTTCGCCCAGCATCAGTTCCGATAGTCCAATGATTGCGTTCATTGGTGTGCGCATTTCATGGCTCACATTGGCGAGGAAATTGCTTTTAGCCTCGTTCGCAGCCTTGACCTCCATGTTGAGTTCCATGAGATTTTTGTTCTGTTCTTCGATCATTTTTAATGGCCGCGCAATTTTTCCGGAAATAAAAAAGACAGCCACAATCCCTATGACCATAAAAACAACTCCGGAAAAAAGTAAGCCCAATTGCGCCTGAATCACTGGGCTTTCATGCAATGGCACGGCCACGCCCACGCTCCAGCCCACTGTTGAGGCACTCACTCTTTTCCAGGCACAGAACCTTTCCACCCCATCAAGATAATAACGCCCAGAACCAGACCTACTGTCCCCACTGATTATTTTTGAAAAGAAGTCACCCATACTTTTGTTTACTGGATTCTTTTTTGCTAGTTCAACGAAATTCCACCTGTCGAGCACATGATTTTTCCGCATATTTGCAATCGTTGTACCCTGATTGTCCAAGATAAAGATATTCCCTGTCTCCCTTATTCTAATATCGGATATAAGATCGCTGAAAAACATTCCTGGAATAGTCACCGCAAGCACACGCCCCTTATCGATTGGAACATAAACATACATCATCAACTTTTCTGCACTTTTATCCCAGTATGTAGTGGAAATCACTGGACGCCCCGCGAAAGCCTCCGGCAAATACCTGCTCGTAGACAAGAGAGCATTTGGCGCGGGAAAATCGCCATAAGAAGCAATAATTCCCTCGTGACTAAACACTGTCAAAGAGAGGAAGTTCTTATTCATGTAGAGGATATTTTCAAGAAAATGCTCTATTCGCGAATTGGGAACATTTGCCAGTTTCTCGGCAACAATATTCGCTTCGGTCTTCAATAACTGAAAATGGGTCGAAATGAGATTGTCGGCAACATTTAAAATGACAACAACATCTTCCTCGAAGGTTTCAGTCAACCTGTTCTGCATGGCAAGAAGGCTGATGCCCACATGCACCGACGTCACAACGATGACAAGGCTTATCAGCACCAGGGTTACTTTTACCCGGATGGATCTTTTTACATCTTCAAACATTTCTCCTCCCTCTCAGTAACACCGGGGGCAGGTCAATATGTTGATCCCGGGTAAGCGCCGTAGCTGATGAGGATTGCGTCCGGCGCGCTCAAAGCCCCGATCAGGGAGCAGGGGCTGCGGGGGTGAAAACAATTTTGCTGTTCTGCTGCCCGAAACTGCCCACTACCGGGCCAGGCAACTGGCCGCCGGGATTGTTCCAGTCCTGCACCTGACATCCTTCGGTGCTGGCCAGATACCACCGCCCTCCCTGGTTCAGCGCCCACAACAGATGCCCCGCTTCGTATACCGCCACAGGAGTCATCATTGCCCTGTCCGGATGGATCTTCACCCGGCGCTGGCAATCCGGCAGACGGGAAACGATGACGTATTGCACCACCTCATCGCTCCAGAAATACGGCTGTTCGCGCACAAGCACCAGCGCATGATCCTTGTTTTCGACAATCATCGAAGTCGCGCTGTTCTCGCAAGCGGTAAGCAGAGGCAGAACGGCCAGCGATACGAGGACGCGAATCAGGGCATGGCGACGCGAAAAGATCATGGCGACACTCCGTCGTCGGATACAGAAACATCCAACTTCCACGCGACGGTTTCACCGGCGCGTAACGGAACCAGTTTATCGCTTCCGTAGTCATAATGAGTCGGCATTTTCCATGATTCACGCCGGAGCGTAACTTTGTCCTCATTGACCGGCAAGCCATAAAACGCCGCACCGTTCAGACTGGCAAAGGCTTCGAGCCGGTCGAGCGCGCCCTCGGCCTCAAACACCTCGGCATACAGTCCAAGCGCCAGCGGCGCGGTGTAACAGCCCGCGCAACCACAAGCCGCCTCTTTCGTATGAGCAGCATGCGGTGCGGAGTCGGTTCCAAGGAAAAAGCGGGGATTCCCCGAACACACCGCCTGAATGAGCGCCCGGCGATGGGTTTCCCGCTTGAGCACGGGCAGACAATAGTAATGTGGCCTCAAACCCCCGGCAAAAAGCGCGTTGCGGTTAAACAGCAGATGATGCGCGGTCACGGTGGCGGCAACATTGGTTCCGGCCGCGCGCACGAACTGAGCCGCGTCAGATGTGGTGATATGCTCGACCACGATCTTGAGGCCGGGGAAATGCCGTATCAGCGGCGAGAGCGTTTTTTCCACGAACACCCGTTCGCGGTCGAAAATATCCACGTCCGGCGTCGTCACCTCGCCGTGTACGCATAGCACCAGCCCGAGCTTTTCCATGCGTTCGAGCACGGGATGAATGAGATCAATCGCTGTAACCCCTTCATCGGAATGAGTCGTCGCGCCCGCCGGATACAGCTTGGCCGCGATCACAATACCGCTCGCCTTCGCGCAGTCGATTTCCTCCGGCTGCGTATTGTCGGTGAGATACAAACTCATCAACGGCTCGAAAGCCATGCCCTCTGGAACACTGGCGAGAATCCGTTCCCGGTAGGCCAGCGCCTGCACCGTCGTCGTCACCGGCGGGCGCAAATTGGGCATGATGAGCGCTCGCCCGAAACAGGCTGCGGAATGCGGCACGACCACATCCAGGGCATCGTCATCGCGCACATGCAGATGCCAATCGTCCGGTCGGGCCAAGGTCAGGGAAGCAAGCCTCCCCGATAGGGAAGGCACTGATTCCTGCGTGACCGCGTGGTTTGTCCCATGCTCAAGCATTTTGTCCGTCATATTCGTGTCCTATTCATGGATTATCTCATCGCCGCCGTTCCAGAGCATGTGCATAAAGTCCTTTGCGCGGCGCACCAGTAATCTCGGCAGCCAGACGCACCGCCGTCCTGAGCGGCAGTTCATCCAGCAACAAACCGAGAACGCGCAAAGCGGCGGCATCAATCCCACTGGATACATCCGCGCCGCGAACGATCAGCACGAACTCCCCACGGACACGATTGGTATCAGCGTCAAACCATGCTCCGGCATCAACCAGGGGCATCATTGCGATCTCCTCGTGCAGCTTGGTCAGTTCTCGCGCAATGAGAATTTCGCGCCCGCCGCCGAAAACCTCCGCCATGTCGACTACGCATGCCTTGACGCGATGCGGCGCTTCATAAAACACCATCGCATCACGTTCATCGACCAGCGCCATGAGCGCCTCGCGCCGCGATGCCTCCTTCGCGGGCAGGAAACCGAAGAAACGAAAACCGCCTTCGACGATGCCCGCCACCGACAGCGCCGCCACCGCCGCACAGGCCCCAGGAACGGGCGAAACCGTAAAACCCGCTACACGTACCCGCGCCACCAGACGCGCGCCGGGATCGGAAATCGCTGGCGTGCCCGCGTCGGTAATCAGCGCGACATGCTCCCCCTGTGCCAAGCATTCTATGATTTGCCCGGCTGCCTGCTGTTCGTTATGACCGTGCACAGCCAGCAAGCGCCGCGCGCGAATACCGAAAGCATCGAGCAGCTTCTGACTATGGCGAGTATCCTCAGCGGCAACCACATCTACCGCCGCCAGCGTATCACGCGCCCTGGGCGACAAATCCCGCAGGTTCCCGAGCGGCGTCGCCACTACGTATAATGACGGAGCACTAAAAAGGGGTGAGACGATAGACTCGTTCATGGGATGAAGGAATAGTGAAACGATTTTGCCTTACTACAATACATGCAAAAGAATTACAATAATAAAATCGTCAGGCATGCGCCGGTGAAAGCATGTCGTGGATATGTAACACAGGTGAGGCGGTGCGACCCTTGGAAGAACAGGATGAATGGCGTGAGCATTTCCGGCAGGCCAATGCTTCTGCTGCACTAGAAGGCTTGAAGATAGATGAGCGTAGTCTCGCGAATCAGGAAAAAGTCATCACCGGCGAATGGACGATGGAGCAATACATTGCCGAAAGTTTGCGCAAAGCCTGTGAAACCGCCCGGCAACGCGGAGGCAGGCCATGAATCTGGAAGATTACTTCTATCCCGGCACGAGCGTCTTGCGCAACAACGTGGGTCTGACCGATCCTGTTGCGCTCGCGGAATTTGAGCGAGATGCCACGAGTGGCCGGGATGCCGAACTGCGTAAAAACCCCATCCCTGGCAATTTCGACCTGAAACACATACAGGCCATACACAAGCATCTGTTCCAGGACGTCTATCCGTGGGCAGGTGAGTTGCGCGGCGTCGAATTGACGAAGGGCAGGAGCCTTTTCACGTTCAAGGCGTTCCTGCAACGAGATGGTACGGCCATCGGTGAACTTGTCCGGAGCCAGCATTACCTTCGCGGTCTGGACAAAGCCGGTTTTGCCGAACGGCTGGCAGAAGTGTATGCGCGCCTGAGCATCCTGCATCCGTTCCGTAGAGGGAACGGCCTGGCTATCCGCGCATACCTTACACAACTTGCGCATGAGGCTGGCTATCGTCTCATGTACGACAAAATCAACCGCAGAGAGTGGAACCTCGCTACGAAAAACTCAACGCGCGGTAACGCCGGTGGATTGTGGATCGACCGGAACCTGCGCGATTCGATGCCAACAGAGCGAATCATCGCGCGGAGCCTCCAGTCTGAGCGCGCCCTGGCGATTGAGAACTGGCCGCGTGGGCGGGCACTCGCGATGTATCCCGAACTGGATGGCGCAATGGGTACGCTCGATGCGGCGCGCCGTACCGGCGGGCTCCGGCCAGCAGCATTTGAAGTGATGATCCACAGCCTGCATGAGGGGCATCTCGTAGCCCAGGGGACACACGATCAATCGCTCGAAGCCGTCCAGCTTGCCGCTCAGTCGCGCGGGATGTCCCTGCACAATGCGTCTGGGCAATCGGGCATCGTTGAGGGCTACGTCATCGGAGTCTCATCGTACTATGTGCTGGTACGGGTCGATGATGCGACAGCGCTGTATTACGAGTGCGCAAAACTGGATCGCGCGGTGTACGCAAATGACAGGGTAAGCATTCTGGCAAGTTCAAAGGGATACCACGTTTTCGAGAAGGGCAGAGAACTCATGGGAACAAGGTTTTCTGGCCGTGGGGTGGAAAAGATTGATTTCTCGAAGAGCAGGGCGAATCGAACCAGTCGCTACAATTTGTGCGTTACCCTGGATGATGGCTCCGTGCAGTCGCTTGCGGATATTGACCGGCGCGGGCTGAAAAAGGCATTTGGCGAAAGACACGCGAATTTTCTTGCCGCCAAAGCAGAAAAGAGCAGCCAGGAGTTACGCTGCCGCGAACCGTTGCCGCCTGTTGACGGCGAACGGGTCATCGTCGGACAAACCTATACGGGACCAATCCTGCTCGATGGACAAGGCAGTGTCGTTCAGCTAACAAATGATCGCAAAGTCGTGATTCATGAACGTGCCCACCTGAGCTGGGTCAGCAAACAGTTCCAGGTCGGCGACAAGGTCTCCATCTCGTACCCGTGCGAGCACATGGGCTTTGTGCGTGGCGAACACGAACCGGCCAATGGGGGCGGCAAAGGAGCAAAATGCCACCCGTAATTCTGGATCAATGCCTCAGCCTGACAACATCGCCTTTCAGGGCGACGCCGGATACGAGCGTCCCTGCGTGGCATTCGTATTGCTTCTCGCTGCTGAAAGTCCGTTTTTTATAATAGCTCTTGATGTTGATGACGGCATTGCCGCCTTCCTTGCGGGCGCGTTCCTGAAGCTGAATGAGTGCCGAGAGCATGACCCACTCACATGCCCCCCTGTCGCTTTTGTTGGTCAGGTTGGTTTTTTTGTTGGTGACAACATCTCTGGACAGCATTTCCATGACCTGAGGATGCTCTTGGCGGCCAAAGTAGAATCTGATGTCGTCACCGAGTTGCCCACTGGCCATGCCCGTTTTGACGACTTCCCAGACCGGCAGGAAGTACCTAACGTCACGAGCCTGAGCGTTGAGCGCGCAGAATGACAGGGCAACGAACAGGGCAACGAAACCGGCAAATTTCAGGGGCGTTTTCATGAGGACTTCCTTCATAGGGAGGTTGAAAACTGCTGATAAAAGAAAAACAGGCTATCTCTATCTCTTCAGCCTGACAACTTCGCCTTTCAAAAAGATTCCGGATTTGCCTCCTGAATGACATTCGAAATTTTCATCGCTCGAGAAGGTTCTTTTCTTGTAATAGCCCTCAATGTTGACGACGGCATTTCCACCCACTTTTCGAGCATACTTCTGAAACCAGACCAGTGCTGCCAACATGGCTCGATTGCATGCCTCCTCATCGTTTTTCACTGTGTATTCCGTTGAAGTTCTCTGGCTTGCGATGGAGGGAGGCATGTCGGTCATCGCGGAAAAGTTATCGCCTTCTACCCTGGCTTTCGAGCGGGCGACGACATCCCTGGCCAACGACATATCGATAGCGGGATGCGGTTGATTGCCAAAGTAAAGTTCGATGTCGTTGCCGAGAATCGCTTTGGCCTTGCCCATTTCGACAACATCCTGAATCGGCAGGAAGTACGTGACGTTACGGGCTTGAGCACTGGTCATATAAAATGACAGGGAAACGAGCAAGGCGGCAAAACCAGCCACTTTTACAGACATTTTCATCAAATACCCCTTAACCTGTGGTGAATAAAAGCAAAACGACAGAATTAGTTCCATCGCCTGAAAATCAACGACGTGTTGATGCCGCCAAACGCAAAATTGTTACTCATTGTGTATTCGCAATCAAGCTGGCGGCCATCGCCACATATGTAATCGAGTGACGCGCAGCGCGGGTCGACCTGATCCAGATTCAGCGTCGGCGCAAACCAGCCCGTCCGCATCATTTCGATCGTCATCCATGCTTCCAGCGCACCGGCAGCGCCCAGAGTATGTCCGATGTAACTCTTCAGCGATGAGATGGGCATCCTCTCGCCAAAAACAGTATGGGTGGCGATACTCTCCGCAATGTCGCCCAAGTCGGTAGCCGTGCCATGACCATTGACGTACCCGACGGCATCGGGCGGGAGGCTGGCGTCGGCAAGCGCCAACCGGATGGCAGCAGCCATGGTATCGGCTCGCGGCTGGGTGACGTGCGTACCGTCGCAGTTAGTGGCAAAACCGACGATTTCAGCGACTATCCGGGCACCTCGGGCACGGGCATGTTCAAGCTCTTCGAGAATCAGCGACCCGGCACCTTCGCCGATCACCAGCCCGTCGCGGTCGCGGTCGTAGGGGCGCGGCGTCGTGGCGGGCGCGTTGTTGCGGGTACTGGTGGCAAACAGGGCGTCGAAAACCGCCGCTTCCGACGCGCACAGTTCTTCGGCGCCGCCGGCGACCATCACGTCGGCGTGGCCGTAGCGAATGGCCTCATAAGCGTAGCCGATGCCCTGGCTGCCGGAAGTGCAGGCGCTCGATGTGGTAATGACCCGTCCGGTCAGTCCGAAAAAAACGGCGATATTGACTGGCGCGGTGTGCGCCATTATCCGTAGGTAGCTGTTGGCAGTGAGGCCATCGAGTGTACGGTCTCCGATGAGTTGTGCAAAGTCGATGGCAGCGGCAGGTTCACCGAGCGAGGAACCATAAGACACGCCGGTGCGCCCCGAAGTCAGCACTGGGTGTCCAAGCAAACCGGCATCGGCAAGCGCCCATTCGCTGCTGAGGCATGCCATCAGGGCGACACGCCCCATGCTGCGGGTACGCTTGCGAGTGTAGTGCTCCGGCAGTTCGAACGGTGCTGCCGGGACGCCGAGACGGGTGTTCAGCCCGACGATGTCATCCCACTCGTTCATGTGGCGGACAGCGTTCTGTCGGGCGCGCAAGGCATATTCGACATCCGTCCAGTTGTTGCCAATTGGGCTGATACCGGCCATGCCGGTGACGACGACACGACAGCGGTTCACAGCATGCCTCCATCGACAGCGATAACCTGCCGGGTAATATAAGCGGCGTCGTCTCCCATCAGAAAAGCAACGGCAGCCGCGACTTCCTCGGGCTGGCCGGTACGCCGCGCGGGAATCGCCGGTAAAGCGTGTTCGATGATTTCGGGCGTTAGCATCTCGGTGTCGATCAGACCGGGCGCAACGCAATTGACGGTGATTTTCCGTTTCGCTAACTCCAGCGCCAATGCTTTGGTCGCGCCAATGATGCCGGCCTTGGCGGCGCTGTAATTGACCTGCCCACGATTGCCAGCAACGCCTGAGACTGACGACAACGTGACGATGCGGCCCGGGCGGCGCGTTTGCACCATCGGCATGATCAAGGGGTGAAGGACGTTGTAAAAGCTGTCGAGATTGGTCTCGATTACCCGATCCCACTCGGCGGGCGACATGGCTGGAAAGGCATTGTCGGCGGAGATGCCAGCGTTGCATACCACACCGTAGTAGACGCCGTGCGTGGCGATGTCGGCCTCCAACGCCTGCCGCGAGGCTTCGCGGTCAGCAATGTCGAACATCAACAGCCGGGTTTGCCGTCCCAGGTCGGCGATGGCATCGATGACGGTTTCGGCCTGGGCGCGCTGGCTGCGACAGTGGACGGCAACGTCGAACCCGTCCTGTGCCAGACGCAGGGCAATGGCGCGGCCAATGCCACGGCTGGCTCCGGTGACCAGGACGGTTCTGGAAGAAAATGAGGGCATGCCTGTTTACTGATCGATAAAAAATATCATTGTAGCGTCGAAGCATCCCCATTGGCGGACGCTGCCTGTTGCAGGTAAGCGTCCAGATCATCGGGCTGGAACACCAGCAAAGAGGCTTCGGCAAGCAGCGTATCGGCCGCGTCATGCAGCATGCAGCGCATGGCAACTAAACCACCGTCGATGGATGCCTCTTCATTAGCGGTGATACGCAATACATCGCCGACACGGAACTGCGGTACATGGCTCTGATAATGGCGCGTACCGACCAAAAAACCGACTTTGACCGGCAACCCCTTTGTCAGTGACCGCCATCCGGCCAGAACGCCGATGGTTTGCGCCATGTATTCGATGCCGACCCAGCCAGGGACGGCGGCACCATCGCAGAACGGGCTGTCGACCTGAAGGATGGCTTCGCAGACGATGTGCAATTCGGCGGCTTCAACGATGCGGTCGAGCAACAGCATTGGTGGCCGATGCGGCAGATAATCGGCAATCGGGCGGTAAGTCATAGCGTGAAATTCTAAGTTATTTTCAGCACCAGCGCGGTGTTGCTGCCGCCGAAAGCAAACGAGGTCGATAGCGCCGCCCGTACCGGCGCTTGCGCGTGCATGCGCGGCGCGACCAGCGACAAGATGGGATCGTCCTTATCCTGGATGCCGTCCCACAGATGCGGGGGCAAGCGATGGGTGTCGTCGGTCAGCGTCAGCCAGGTCAGTACTGCTTCCAGCGCCCCGGCCGCGCCCAACGCGTGGCCAGTCATCGGTTTGGTGCTGCTGGCCGGGCAATGGGGGAAGAGCTGTGAAATGACGCGGCTTTCCATCGCATCGTTATGGTGCGTAGCCGTGCCGTGCAGATTGACGTAACCGATGTCGGCTGCCGAGCAATCGGCACGAGCCAGTGCTTCGACAATGGCGTTGGTTGCGCCGATACCGTTGGGATCGGGTGCTGAAATATGATAGCCGTCGGAGGTTTCACCCCAACCGGCCAGCGTAACCACATGTTCGTCCCCAGGGGTTTGCCGACGCATCAAAAACAGCGCCGCCGCTTCGCCGATGTTGATGCCGCAACGGTTGGCCGAAAACGGCAGGCAGGGCGTTTCACTGACCGCTTCGAGTGAAGAGAACCCGGCGATGGTAAAACGGGTGAGCGTGTCGACGCCTCCGGCGATCACCAGATCGGCCAAACCAGAGCGCAGCAACCTGGCAGCGCTGATCAGCGCCTTGGCGCTTGATGTGCATGCGGTCGAGACGCTGTAGACGGGGCCGGCGCAACCGAGATACTCGGCGAGCGTCCGGGCAGGCGAGCCGGGCTCCTGCTGGCTGGAATGAAACCATTCGGGAAGATGCCCTGTCTGGTGGTGGTGACGGACAGCAGTTTCACTTTCGGCGATGCCCGAAGTGCTGGTTCCAAGAATCACGGCGACACGGTGCGCCGGAATGTCGTGCGCCAACTCCCGGAATGAAGGTTCGATCTGCGCGAAAGTCGCCAGCAACAAGGCATTGTTGCGCGACCTTTGAGGAAGCGGAAAAGAGTCGAGCGGCGGCAATGGCGTGTCGGCGTGGCCGAGCGTCAGAGTCCGCCCGGGACTATAGGCGTCGCTACGGCGCATGCCTGGGCTGTGTCCGGAGAACAACGCTTCGCGGACATTCTCCAGCCCGTCACCCAGCGCGCAAGAAACGGCTGGCGGCAGCAATACGATCGGGTCAGGGCACATCGGTTTCCGCCTCATAGCTGTCGAGCGTCAGTTGATAGCGCAGCGCGTGGTTATCGAGGACGACACGCCCCCGCCACGGCAAACCTTCCGCATAGTGAATGGAAATGTTGAGCGCCTCGTCGAAATACACTTGCCGTAACCCCTTTTCTTTTTCATAAACCGCCCAGCCGGTCGGCAACGCAACGCGCAAGGCGTCGAGCGGCGCACACGTCAGCAACAGGTCGTTCATGATACGCGTAGCGGACAGGCCGCTTGGCAACGGCTGCGTTTCGGTGATTTTATTGCCATCGTAATCGAAGCTGAACAGGCGCGCCCCGAACGCCATGCCGATCACTGTCACCGTATCGGCATGAATATCGAGCACCATCTCCAAGGTTTTCTGTTCGCCGCGCCAAATGATGGTTGACCGTTGCTCAATGGTGCGAGTCCCGAGCGTTTCCGGGGCTATTTTCAACAACGGCAGACCGCCGGAAAGCCAGAAAGAGGCACAGGCGGTCAGACTGAACGCTGCCAGCACAATCAGCACGGCATTACGCCAGTGCACGGGCGATTTACTTATCATGGTATGGGTGACGCATTGTAGCAGCGGCTCAAACATTGCCAGATGGTTCTGGCAACCTGAATACCGGCGTAGCCAACCAGGCCAAACCAATCCCAAGTACGGTGGTCAGGCCAATCGTCTTGAGTGCCGGGGTGCTGCTCACGGCCAACAGGCCGAACGACAGCAAAGTTAGCGACGCGGCGGCGCAGATGGCGAGAAAGGCGCGGGCGTCGCTCTTTTGCGCGACCAGAAACAGGCCGTAGTCGATGCCCATGCCGAATACCAGCAGGAGCGTCAGTACGTTGAGCAGTTGCAGCGAAATGCCAGCGTAGCCCATGATCGCCAGCGTTCCCAAGGTCGCCAGCAGCGAGGGCATGATGACCCGCCACGTCTGGCGGCGGAAGAACGCCAGCAGCGCCAGCGGAACCAGCGCGTAGGCAGCAATCAGCACTGAGGAAAGCAAAGTTCGGTAGCGACCCATCAATGACGAGACCTCGGCGGTTTTGTCGACCCATTGGGTGTACTCGTCGTTGAACGCTGCCAGTTGATGCGCGGTGTCGGCATCGCGCAGCCCTTTGAGCAGGACAATGCTCGAATAGCGGCCATCTTGCACGTTGCGCCCCTGCCATAGATAGCGCAATGACGCTGTGGCGGGTTGTGCCAGCCATTCGTCCGCCGTCAGGGGCGCGGCGCGCGGGATGGCAATCCAATCATCGGGGAGTTCCAGTTCCTTCGCCAGCGCGGTGCGCGCCTCAGCCAGTGTTTGCTGCGCCTGTTGCGTGGCTTGTTGCCGCTGCTGCGACGGTAGCCAGCGGCTGATCGCGTCATAGCCGGTGAGTTTGCCGGTAGCGAATAATGGTGCCAGTTTTGCCAGCAACGCTTCTTCGTGCTGTAGCACTTCTTCAGAGGTCGCGCCGGTAATCAGAAAAAGCTGCGCCGGGCTGGGCAGTTGAAGCGCCTTGGAGACATCGAGATGTTCACGCAGCAGTTCCGGGTTGCTGTTGACGAGGCTGCGTATATCGTCGTTTGTTTTCAGTTGTGCGACGCCCGCGCCGATGGCAATAAAAACCAGCGCGGCAATGAGCCATTGCGCGGGAGCCGCGCGCCAGCGCGGCCAGTGCTGCAACGCCTGCATCAGCCGTTTGGCGAGCGGCGTAACCGGCAATGAGGAAGGCAGCAAATAGGGATACCAGAGCATGATCGTCAGCCAGGCGCCAGCGATGCCGCTAACAGCGAAGCAAGCCATTTGCCGCATGCCTGGAAATGGCATCAACAGCAAACCGAGATAGGCCAGCGCGGGCGCAATCAGCACCAGGGCCAATGGCGACAGCAGGCGGCAGAAACGAGGCCAGCGCCCCGGCGCTCCAGAATCGTCCAGATGTTGCGCCAGCACCAGGACGCCGTAGTCGACGGCAACCCCGATCAGGCTGGCGCCGAACACCAAGGTCAACGCATGGAGACGCTCGAATAGTAGCCAGGTCAAGGACAAGGCCACCAGCGCGCCTGCGGAAATGGATAGCAGGATCAAACGCAATGCTGTGAAATTGCGAAATACGGCCCACGCGAGCAATACGCAGCACAACAAGGAACCGCTGCCGATCAGCGACATTTCAAACTGCGCTTGTTGCGCCGCTGCCGTAGCGTGCAGGACAAC
>WRJU01000241.1 GCA_009778425.1 Pseudomonadota bacterium | reverse complement strand
TGGGAAAACTACGCCGAATGGATGCTCGAAGTCCTCTCGGCGAGCGCGTTGGAAAACACCGCTGACGGTTTCGCGCCCCGGCCCGCGTACCGGCTGCCGACCAAATTCGAGAATCGCGGCCTGCGCCTCGGGCACGGGGTATGGGACATCATTTTCCGGCGGCCGCAGTAAAACCACACAGAGACCCCCATGTTCAGATTCGTTTTCCGTTTGTTGCGCTTTATCTGGTCTTTCGTCGACGGTACGCGTCGTATCGCCACAAACCTCATCCTGCTCGCCATCATCGTGGCGGTCATCGTCGCCATCGCGCATCCGGGGCCGTCCGTGCCGGAAGGTGGCGCGGCGCTGCTCGTGCGGCCTTCCGGCACTCTGGTCGAACAGGCAAACTTCGACTCTTCCCTGAATTTTTTCTCCGGCGGTCAACAGAAAGAGACGGTGCTGCCCGACCTGCTTGAAGCCATACACGCCGCCCGTAACGACGAGCGCATCAAACTGCTCGTGCTCGAAACCGACGGCATGGATGTCGGCGGCCTTGCCAAATTTGGCGAACTGCGCGCTGCCATCGCCAATTTCAAGACTTCGGGCAAGCTGGTGCTGGCGCGGGGCGAGCGCTTCAGCCAAAGTCAGTATTATCTGGCCTCCGTTGCCGATGAAGTGCATCTGGCTCCCGACGGTTTCGTGCTCCTGCAAGGGTTGGCGAGATTCACCACGTATTTTCGTGGTGCGCTCGACAAGCTCGGAATCAAGGTGCACTTGTTCCGTGTAGGGGAATACAAATCCTTCGCCGAACCGTTTACCCGCAACGACATGTCGGAAGAGGATCGTGAGGCAAGCCGGACGCTCCTCACCGGGCTATGGAACCGCATCCGCGACGAGATCAGCGCCGCGCGCAAGCTGACCCCGGAGCAATTCGACCATTACGTCCTCAATTACCTCGATATGCACAAGGCCGCCAAGGGTAATAACGCCGAACTTGCCCAGGCCGCCGGGCTCATCGACCACATTTCCACCCGCGACCAATGGCAGGCACGGATCAAGGAACGCCTCGGCAATGACAGCACTGAAAATGATTTTCGCCATATCAACGCCCATGCCTACCTCACTGCAGTTCGCCGCGCCCGCACTGAAAATCCCAACAAGATTGCCGTGCTGGTCGCCCAGGGCAGCATAGTCGACGGCGAACAACCGCCGGGAGCCGTCGGTGGCGACAGCTTCGCCCGCCTGATCCGCGAAGCGCGCGAAAACAAGCAGGTCAAGGCGCTGGTCATCCGCATCGACAGCCCCGGCGGCAGTGCCTGGGCATCCGAGATCATCCGCCGCGAACTCGAAATTACCCGTCAGGCCGGCAAGCCCGTCGTCGCTTCGATGAGTTCCCTGGCGGCTTCCGGCGGTTACTGGATTGCTGCGGGAACCGAAGAAATTTTCGCCGATCCCTCCACCCTGACCGGTTCAATCGGTGTTTTCGGGATGTTTCCCGAATTCTCCGAACCGCTCGGCACATTGGGGCTGAGTGTCGACGGCGTCGCTACCGCGCCCCTGGCCGGCGCGCTCGACCCGCTTCGCCCGCTCGATCCCGCAGTCGCCGAGGCTCTGCAACTGGATGTTGAACATACCTACCGCCGTTTTCTTGAAATCGTTGCCGGGGCGCGCAAAATGGAACCCGAGGCCGTCGATAAAATCGCTCGAGGCCGGGTCTGGAGCGGTCGGGAGGCTGTTGACCTGGGACTTGTCGACTACGTGGGAGGGCTCGACGCCGCGCTGGTTTCCGCAGCCAGCCGCGCCAGACTGAAGAACTATACTGTCATCTGGCCGACGCAGAATGTTCCATTCATGCGCCTGTTGTTGCGGCAACTATTTTCCACGGACGATAGTGAAACCCTCGCTACTGCCGTCTCTTCCCCAGTCAGTGACATCGTCAGGCGTCTTTCCGCCGATTTCAGGTCATTGGCGTTCTGGAACGATCCGCGTCATATCTACACACATTGCCTGTGCGAGATACCTTGAACCCGATATTGCTCTTGGAATCCCCGGTCGGAAGGCCGATGGGGCCCAAAATCCTCCTGTTTGTTCTGGCCCTGCTTGCCTGGCCACTTGCGCTCGCCCAGGATTTCAGTGCCAGAGAATACCCGTTCTGGATTGAACAGCTCAAATCCCCGCAAAATATCCGGTTCGTCGCCGTCAACAACAGTCCGGCAATACTGACCGTTTATTTCGGGATAAACGGGAACGATTTCAATGCAGACCGAAAGCTGCCGGTGACGCTGATTGTCGATCCGCATTCCAGCCAGGACATCGTCCAGATCACCCAGGCAAGGCGTTGGGAATCCATCAATACCAGCTTCCGCTACTCGTTCCAGCCCGGCGACGCTTTCATGCCGCCCGACACAGACGCCCATTACTGCCTGCCGTTTCCGAGAGGAACGCCATTTCTCGTCGTGCAGGGTCCCAATTCCGGGATCGGCTCGCTCATCACCCACAATAACGACCACTCCCGCTACGCCTACGACCTTGGCGTTCCCGAAGGTACGCCCGTTGCCGCGGCGCGCGAAGGTATTGTGATCGACGTAAAGGAAAGCTTTACCGAAGGCCGTCCCGACCCGTCGTTCAGCGGCAAGGCCAACTACGTCGCCATCATGCACATCGACCGTAGCGTCGCATACTATGTGCATCTCGCGCCCCGCCGCGCGCTCGTTCGGCCCGGCCAGCAAGTGTATGCCGGCGAGGTCATCGCTTACTCCGGCAACACCGGGTTTACCTACGGCCCGCATCTCCATTTCGACGTGCGGCGGGCGGCTGTCTCGGAGAGGGGCGAGGTGGTTCACCTATCGGTTCCGATGGATTTTTACCCGTGCGACGGAACGGGCGAAAAAATCGTGCTCAGGGATGGCGAGGTAGTCAGGACGCAGTAGCGCGCGCCATGAGGCCTTCAGGCATGGAAGCTATCGTTCCAGTCCGGGCTGGTGATGATCCGGCGCATCATGCGCTGAACGATGATGGCTATGCGCTCGCGGTCGATCATGGGGTTGCGGATTGCGCGCACCATGAGGCCCTCAAACATGGAAGCGATGATTTCGGTCATTGCGGCAAGCGTTTCGTCGTCGTCATTATTGCCTCCCGCCTGACGCACGAGGCGCAAGGTTTCGGCCAGGCTCGCCATGCAGGCGCAATTGGCTGCCTGCACAATGCGGGCCACCTCCGGATTGCGTGCCGCTTCGGTGACGATTTCAAGCCTGAGTCCTGCCGAGAGGGGTTCCATCATGTCCTTCACCCTGTCGGCGGACAGTTCGATTATCGTCTCGCGCGCATCCTGGGACGCCCTCAACTCGGCCCAGACCGTCATCAGGCGCTCCAAGTCGCGCTGCACGATGGCGGCGATGATGGCTTCCTTGTTCTCAAAATAGTGATAGATATGCCCGGCGCTCATCCCCGCCTGCTGTGATATTCTGGAAATGCTTGCGCCATGAAACCCGTATGCACGGAAACAATGCGCTGCGGCGTCGAGTATCTGGGTACGCCGGGTTGCCGCGCGTGAGCACTCGGCTGAGGCGGGAGATTCTGAAACGAAAGTATTCTCTGCCATGATCGTTTCCTTGGCGTTTCATCTGCCTACGTCGCAAAGTGGCAAGCGATACGCGCTAAACTTACCAACATTTTTATTTTAACATAGCATAGAATGAACGCTCATTCTAGAATGGATGTTCTATACTCCATCCTGCAAACGTTCGTTCCACCCCAATCGCCTGCGAGACCTCCCGTGAATACCCGTTTTCATCAGCCGGTTCTTCTTGCGACGGTGCTTGCCAGTGCCTTGGTTTTCACCGCCTGCGACGAAAGCAAATCATCCTCCGCACCCGGAAAAGGCCCTGGCTCAGGCGCGGGCATGCCGCCCGCCCCCACGGTCAGCGTCATCGTGACATCGACCGAACCGGCTCCCTTGGTTTCCGAGCTGCCGGGGCGCACGACCCCGTTCATGGTGGCCGAGCTGCGCCCCCAGGTCACGGGCATCATCCAGAAGCGGCTTTTTACCGAAGGCAGCACAGTCGCGGCGGGTCAGACGCTCTACCAGATCGACCCTTCGACCTATCAGGCCGCCTATGACAGCGCCGCCGCCAACAAGGCGCGAGCCGAAGCCAATCTCTACAATGCCCGGCTGAAGGCGGAGCGCTATGCCGAACTGGTCGGCATCGAGGCCGTCAGCAAACAGGCCAACGATGATGCCGCCGCCGCGCTCAAACAGGCCGAGGCCGATGTGGCCGCCGCCCGTGCGGCGCTCGACAAGACCCGGATCGATCTCGACTTCACCCGCGTGAAATCGCCGATCCCCGGTCGTATCGGGCGCTCTTCGGTCACGCCGGGCGCGCTCGTCACCGCCAATCAGCCCGCCGCGCTCGCTACTGTGCAGCAACTCGACCCCATCTACGTCGATCTCACCCAATCGAGCGCCGATCTTCAGCGTTTGCGCAGCGATGTTGCTTCGGGCAGGATTTCACATACCGGCGAAGACATCCCCGTTCAGCTCATCCTCGAAGACGGCAGCCTTTACGAAGAATCCGGCAAGCTCGCCTTTTCCGAAGTCTCGGTCGACCCCGGAACCGGCAGCGTCACCTTGCGCGCCAGCTTCCCCAATCCGAACGGCACATTGCTCCCCGGGATGTACGTCCGCGCCCGGCTGGTGCAGGGCCAGACCGAACAGGCCATCATGCTTCCGCACGCGGCGATGAGCCACGATCCGCGCGGCAATTCGATCGTGATGGTGGTCAACGCTGAAAGCGTGGTCGAAACGCGCCCCGTGCAGACCCGTGGCGTGAATGGTGAAAAATGGATCGTCATCGGTGGGCTTGCTGCCGGTGAAAAGGTCATCATTGAAGGGCTGCAAAAGGCGCGCCCTGGCCAGCCTGTCCAGGTTCAGGTCATCGGCGGCCCGCAGGATGCCGCTCCGGCACAGTCCGTCGCCGCCTCCACACCCGCAACGAACTAAGGCTCGACGGTCATGGCACGTTTTTTTATCGACAGGCCCATTTTTGCCTGGGTGATCGCGATCCTCATCATGATGGCGGGGGTTTTGTCCATCAACACCCTCCCGATCCAGCAATACCCGGCCATCGCCCCCCCTACGGTCGTCATCAACGCAACCTATACCGGTGCTTCGGCCAAGGCGGTGGAAGAATCCGTCACCCAGATCATCGAACAGAAGATGACCGGCATCGACGGCCTGCTCTACATGAGTTCCACCAGCAACTCCTACGGTCAGGCGTCCGTCACGCTCACCTTCGATGCCGACGTGAATCCCGACATCGCCCAGGTGCAAACCCAGAACAAGCTGCAACTTGCCCTGCCTCTGCTGCCGCAGGCCGTTCAGCAGCAAGGGGTGCAGGTCGTCAAGTCGGCGCGCAACTTCCTGATGATCGTCGGTTTCGTGTCAAGCAATAACCGCTACGAAAGCGCCGATCTGGCGGACTACCTCGTCGCCAATGTGCAAGACCCGCTGACCCGCATCACGGGCGTGGGCGAAGTGCAGGTTTTCGGCTCCCAGTACGCAATGCGTATCTGGCTCAATCCGGACAAACTCAACAAATACCGCCTGACCCCCGCCGATGTGCGTAACGCGCTGCTGGCGCAGAACACCCAGGTTTCCGCCGGACAACTCGGCGGCACGCCCGCCTTGCCCGGACAGGGCTTTACCGCAAGCATCACCGCGCAGAGCCGCCTGCAGACGGTCGAAGAGTTTGAAGCCATCCTGTTGCGCAGCGCGCAGGACGGTGGCGAGGTGCGCCTGCGCGACGTGGCCCGCGCCGAAATCGGGCAGGAAAATTACGGTTTTCGCGCCACGAACAACGGCAAACCCTCCGGGGGCATCGGCATCAAGCTCGCCGCCGGAGCCAATGCCCTGAAGACTGCCGATGCGGTCAAGGCCAAGATTGCGGAACTTCAGCCCTACTTCCCGGAAGGCGTCGAGGCCATCTATCCCTACGACACTACTCCCTTCATCCGCATCTCGATCAACGAGGTGGTCCATACCCTGATCGAAGCCATCTTCCTTGTTTTCCTGGTGATGTTCCTCTTCCTGGAAAACTTCCGCGCTACCCTGATTCCGACCATCGCCGTACCCGTGGTGTTATTGGGCACCTTTGGAATCATGTCTGCCTTTGGGTTCTCGATCAACACGCTGACTATGTTCGGGCTTGTACTTGCTATCGGCCTGCTTGTCGATGACGCTATCGTCGTGGTTGAAAACGTCGAGCGCATCATGCGCGAGGAGGGGCTTTCCCCCAAGGAAGCGACCCGCAAGTCGATGGATCAGATCACCAGCGCCCTGGTCGGCATCGCAATGGTGCTCTCGGCGGTGTTCATCCCGATGGCGTTCTTCGGCGGCTCCACCGGCGTCATCTACCGGCAGTTCTCGGTCACTATCGTCTCGGCGATGGCGCTTTCCGTGCTGGTAGCGATTATCCTCACCCCGGCTCTGTGCGCCAGCATCCTGCAGCCGATAGAGAAAGGCCACGAAGCGGGCGAGGGAAGCTGGTTCAGCGGTTTCTTCCACTGGTTCAACGGCATGTTTGCCCGTGGTACAGAAAACTATGTGCGAACCGTCGGAGCCATCCTGCGCCACAAGGCCATTTTTCTGCTGGTGTATGGCGCGATCATTGCCGTGCTCGTCCTGCTCTTCCACCGTCTGCCCACCTCCTTCCTGCCGGAAGAAGACCAGGGGATGATGCCTGCAGTCGTCACGCTGCCCGCCGGAGCCACGATGGAACGCACCTTGGGTGTGCTTGAAAAGATACGCCAGTACTACCAGGAACAAGACGCGGAAAAAGAAAAGATCGAAACCGTCTTCACCATCGCTGGTTTCGGCTTCGGTGGCGTCGGGCAAAACATGGGCATGGGTTTCATCCGGCTCAAGCACTGGGACGAACGCAAGAGTCCCTCGCAGAATATCTGGGCGTATGCACAGCGGGCCAACCGCGCGTTCTCACAAGTCCGCGAAGCGATGATATTTGCCATCATCCCTCCCGCCGTGCTGGAACTGGGTACGGCCAACGGGTTCGACCTCCAGTTGCAGGATCGCGCCGGGCTTGGTCACGATGCGCTGGTGGCCGCGCGCAACCAGTTTCTTGGGATGGCCATGCAGGACAAACGCCTCACTGCCGTTCGTCCCAACGGCATGGAAGACAACCCCGAATTCACGCTCGACATCGACAGCGCCAAGGCCGGCGCGCTGGGCGTTTCCGTGGCCGACATCAACGACGCCCTGTCCACAGCCTGGGGCGGCGTCTACGTCAATGACTTTCTCGACCGTGGCCGCATCAAGAAGGTCTACCTGCAAGCCGACGCCCCTGCCCGGATGACCCCGGAAGACCTCGACAAATGGTACGTGCGCAATCGCGCGGGCGACATGGTTCCCTTCTCCGCCTTCACCACCACGCAATGGACTTATGGTTCCCCCCGGCTGGAACGCTACAATGGGCAACCTTCGCTTGAAATTCAGGGCGCTGCCGCGCCGGGGCTTTCCACGGGCGAAGCAATGGCCGTTGTCGAAGAAATCGCCAGTAAACTCCCCACAGGCATCGGCTTCTCCTGGACGGGCGTCTCCTTTGAAGAACTCCGTTCGGGTGCGCAGGCACCAATGCTCTACACCCTCTCCATACTTGTGGTCTTCCTGTGCCTGGCGGCTCTCTATGAAAGCTGGTCGGTGCCCTTCGCCGTCATCATGATCATCCCGCTGGGCGTTATCGGCGCGCTGCTGGCCGCCACGGGGCGCGGACTCTCGAACGACGTTTACTTTCAGGTGGGTCTGCTCGCCACCATCGGCCTATCCGCGAAAAACGCGATTCTGATCGTCGAATTCGCCAAAGCCGAACTGGAATCCGGCAAAGGCCTGATCGAAGCTGCCCTGTCGGCTGCGCGGATGCGGCTACGCCCCATCCTGATGACCTCGCTTGCCTTCGCGCTTGGCGTGTTGCCGCTTGCCAAAGCCACCGGCGCCGGTTCAGGCAGCCAGAACGCCATCGGAACCGGCGTACTGGGTGGAACCATCACAGCCACTACCTTCGGCATCTTGTTCGTCCCACTGTTCTACGTCACCATCAAGCTCATCTTCAAAGACAAAGCCGCAAAACAAGATGTTGCGGACTCTTCCTTCAAGAAAGGTGTTGAATCATGATTTCCCCGCTTCGCGTCCTCGCTGCCGCGCTGATGGCTGCCTTTGCCGCCGGGTGTACGCTCGCTCCCCGTTACGAACGCCCCGCTCTGCCTGTCCCGTCCGAGTGGGAGGCTTCCGGTAACGAAGTCGCCACGAGCATAGTCGCTTCCGATTTGCCCTGGCGCGACTATTTCACCGACACCCGGCTGCGCGCGATCATCGAGCTTGCGCTGACCAACAGCCGCGACCTGAGAATTGCCACGCTCAACATCGAGCGCGCCCGCGCCATGTACCGCATCCAGCGCGCCGACCTCGTCCCCTCGGTCGACGCGGCGGGAGGGCAGAACGCCCAGCGCGTACCGGAAAGCCTCGGAGGGGCTTACATCAACCGCCAGTTCAGCGCCACCGTTGGCGCTTCCTGGGAACTGGACTTCTTTGGCCGCGTCCGCAGCCTGAACAACCAGGCGGTCGAAGCCTACCTTGCCACTGAAGAAGCCCGTCGCAGCGCGCAGATCAGTCTTGTTGCCGAAATCGCCAATGTTTGGCTGGCGCTGGCCGCCGACCGCGAATTGCTCGAACTTGCCCGCCGTACTTTCGACACACAGCAAAAATCCGTCGAACTCATCCGCAAGAGTTTCACAGCGGGCGCGGCATCCGCGCTCGATCTTGCGCAAGCGCGCACCGCAATGGAACGCGCCCGCGCGGATTCTGCCCGCTATACAGCACAGCTTGCCCGCGACCACAACGCGCTTTCCCTGCTCGTCGGCGCACCGATCCCAGAGAATTTGCAAGCCACAACATTGGCCGGGGCGCTTTCCACCGTTGCCGACCTGCCCGCCGGCATTCCTTCCGAAGTCCTGACGAGGCGCCCCGATGTCCTTCAGGCGGAGCACATGTTGCGCGCCTCCAACGCCAACATCGGCGCGGCCAGAGCCGCGTTCTTCCCTCGCATCTCCCTGACCGCCGGGTTCGGCACGGCCAGCCCGACGCTGAACGAACTGTTTGATTCAGGTACGCGACTATGGACTTTCGCGCCCCAGATCACCTTGCCGATCTTCCACGCCGGGGCGCTGCGCGCCAGCCTTGATCGCGCCAAAATCGAGCGCGACATTCAAATTGCGCAATACGAAAAAATCATCCAATCCGCCTTCCGCGAAGTGTCCGACGCGCTTGCCGACCGCGCCACCCTTGCCGAACAGATCGATGCCCGTAGCGAACTCGTCAACGCCGCCAACGAAAGCTACCGCCTGTCCGAAGCCCGCTACCGTGGCGGCCTCGACAGCCACCTCGTCCTGCTCGATGCCCAGCGTTCCCAATACGGTGCCGAACAGGAGTTGATCGCCACCCGGCTGGCCGAAGCCAGCAATCGGGTCATGCTTTACAAGGTTCTAGGCGGCGGCTGGAAATAGCGAAAAACGGCAAGTTTCCTGCTCCATCCTCTCTTGCTTGCGGGAAGGAGAGGAGTGTACATCCATTCTTTTGTGGGAAAGGGATGTAGGCGAACCCATGTATTCGCCTACATCCCTTTTCCTAATTGTGGGAGAGGGGGGCGAAGCGCCGGGAGAGGGGAAACGGATGAGGGGAAAAACTTATCGCATGAACTCGCACTTTGCGGTATGGTTAGAAGCTTCTAATCGGAGAAGCCGAGCGAGGGATACGCAACAATGAATACAAGCGTCACGTCTTTTAACTTGATAACCGAAGAAGAAATTCTGGCCGCGCCGGAGTCCGACTACATGTCGGCGCGGCAATTAGACTTTTTCCGCCAGCGTTTGCAGGAAGAGAAAAGGCTGCTCCTCAGCAACGCGCAAGAAACTACCACCCACTTACAGGATAACGAATCCACCCCCGACCCTTCCGACCGGGCCAGCGTGGAAGAAGAGCACACCTTGGAGTTGCGGGTACGCGACCGCGAGCGCAAGATGCTGAAAAAAATCGAGGAAGCCATTTCACGCATCGACTCCGGCGACTACGGCTATTGCGAAGAAACGGGGGAACCCATCGGCATTGCCCGTCTGCTCGCTCGTCCCACCGCCACCCTGTCGATCGAAGCGCAGGAGCGCCGCGAAAAACTCAAGAAAATGCACGGCGGCTGACGCAGTGGGCCGTCTTCTCCAAGGCCTGCTCCGTCTCCTGATTCGCGGCTACCAGTTGGGCATCAGCCCGCTACTTGGGTCGCGTTGCCGTTTTTATCCAAGCTGTTCCGAATACGCGCTCGAAGCCCTTGCCGTACATGGCCTTTTCAAGGGATGTTGGCTGGCAATCACGCGCGTCCTGCGCTGCCACCCCTGGCATCCTGGCGGTCTCGATCCTGTGCCGCCCCGCCCTCAGAACGAATAAGACAGCGTATGAGGAGCGAGGCGACGAAGCCCCGTCCAGTGCTCAGGCCGAAAACGACGACCCGCAGCCGCAGGTGTTGGTCGCGTTTGGATTGCGGATTACGAACTGCGAGCCTTCCAGCCCTTCGGTGTAGTCGATCTCGGCTCCGACGAGGTATTGGTAACTCATCGAATCCACGAGCAGCGTTACGCCACCCTTTTCGAGCGTCACGTCGTCCTCGTTGACCTCTTCGTCAAACGTGAAGCCGTACTGGAAACCCGCGCAACCGCCGCCGCTCACGAACACGCGCAGCTTCAGGGCGGGATTGCCTTCTTCCTCGATCAACTCGCGCACCTTGCCGACCGCGCTGTCGGTAAACACCAGGAAATCCTGGGTGTCGACTTCTGTATCCATTGTTTGTTTCCTCTGTGCTCTATGAGTTGAAAAGAAGCTACTTACGGGCTAACAGGCAACATGTCAAGCCCGAGGGTTTCCTCTTGCCCGAACATGATGTTCATGTTTTGCACGGCCTGTCCCGCCGCGCCTTTCACCAGGTTGTCGATCACCGATAGCACGACCACCGTGTCGCCGCCTTGTGGCCGATGTACCGCAATACGGCACATATTGGATGCCCGCACCGAACGCGTTTCCGGGTGGCTGCCCGCTGGCAGTACATCCACGAATGCTTCGCCGGAGAAGCGCGACTCGAACAAATCCTGCAATGCCTTCCCGTCGATGTCGCGCGTAATCCGCGCGTAAAGCGTAGCGTGAATGCCGCGAATCATCGGGGTCAGGTGAGGCACGAAAGTTAACCCGATCTCCGCCTCCTTCGCCATGCGGGAAAGCCCTTGGCGAATTTCCGGTAGATGGCGATGCCCGCCTACGCCATACGCCTTGAAGCTGTCGGCGGCTTCGGTATACAGATTCGCCACGTCCGCCCTGCGTCCGGCTCCCGAAACCCCGGATTTGGCATCCGCGATCAAATGCCCACATTCGACGATGCCCGCTTCGAGCAGGGGCAGGAAACCCAACTGCACCGCCGTCGGATAGCAGCCAGGGTTGGCCAGTACCCTGGCTGTGCGAATCAGTTCGCGATTGACTTCCGGCAACCCATAGACCGCCTCGGCCACCAGTTCGGGAGCCGCGTGAGTCACGCCATACCATTTTTCCCATTCTGCCACGTCGCGGATGCGGAAATCGGCAGCCAGGTCGATCACCCGCGCCCCGGCGGCCAGCAGCCCCGCCGCCTGCTTCATGGCAATGCCGTTGGGCGTGGCAAAGAACACCACGTCGCAGCTTTTGAACGAGTCGTCCTCCGGTGCTACGAAATCCAGTTCCACCCGATGGCGCAGGCTTGGGAACAAGTCGGATACCTTCAAGCCGACCTCGTCGCGCGAGGTAATCGCCGTCAATTGCACTGCCGGATGTCTTGCCAAAATCCGCAGCAATTCGACTCCGGCATAACCGGCTCCGCCGACAATTCCTGCCTTTATCATGCCCGTTCCCCGCTTCGTTGAAAGAAACCATAAACAAGACGCGGATTATCCGCGAATTGCCGCCATGCGCCTATAAAAACTCACGCGCCTCCACTACACTTCGCACAATGATAGAAACTGATGCCCTCCCGCCCGGAAACAACCGCCTCGTCGCGCCTGCCATGACCGACCGGCAGGAAGATGCCATCGAGCGCGCCCTGCGCCCGCGACGGTTGTCGGAATACGTCGGGCAGGCCAAGACGCGCGAACAGCTCGAAATCTTCATCACCGCCGCAAAAGCCCGGCATGAGTCGCTCGACCACGTATTGCTTTTCGGCCCGCCCGGACTGGGCAAAACCACGCTCGCCCATATCATCGCCTTCGAGATGGGCACGAACCTCCGACAGACTTCCGGCCCCGTGCTCGAACGCGCGGGCGACCTGGCCGCGCTGCTCACGAACCTCGACCCGCGCGATGTGCTGTTCATCGACGAAATTCACCGCCTTTCCCCGGTCGTGGAAGAAATTCTCTACCCGGCGCTCGAAGACTTCCAGCTTGACATCATGATCGGCGAAGGTCCGGCGGCGCGCTCGGTCAAGATCGACCTGCCGCCCTTCACCCTCATCGGAGCGACCACCCGCGCGGGCATGCTCACCAATCCGCTACGGGATCGCTTCGGCATCGTTTCAAGGCTCGAATTCTATTCACCCGATGAACTGGCTTTCATCGTCCGCCGGTCGGCGCGGCTGCTCGAAGTCAGGATCGACGACGCGGGCGCGCTCGAAATCGCCCGCCGCGCCCGTGGGACGCCGCGCATCGCCAACCGCCTTCTGCGCCGCGTGCGCGACTACGCCGAAGTCAGGGCGGGCGGCGAAGTTACCGCTCAGGTCGCCGATGCCGCGCTCAGGATGCTCGATGTCGACGTTCTCGGGCTGGATGTCATGGATCGCAAGCTCCTGCTGTCCATTCTCGAAAAATTCGACGGCGGCCCGGTCGGGCTAGACAACCTCGCTGCCGCCATCGGCGAGTCCCCCGACACCATCGAGGATGTCATCGAACCGTACCTGATTCAGCAAGGCTATCTGCAACGCACCCCGCGCGGGCGCGTTGCCACGCGCGCGATCTGGCAGCACTTCGGCCTCGCTCCGCCCTCATCTTCAGTCGGTGGCGACCTGTTCCCGCCGCTCTGACGCGCGAACCACACCGGAACCGTTCATGCTGCGCGCCTTTCTGGTCATGATGTTCGTGCTCTGCGCGCTCTGCGGGCTTTACCTGCTTGCCTTCGCACCGGAATTCTTCATGCCCGCGCGTGACGATCCGGCGTCCGGTCGCCTGTTCGGGCCGCTCGCCGCCCGCGCGCTCGGTGCAGCCCTTGCATCCATCGCGGCGCTCGCGATGATTTTCCTGCGCCACCAGTATGCCGAAACCCGCCGCTATCCAAGCCCAACGGTACAGAAAATCTACTTCGCGCTCATCCTGCTGGCGCTCGGCCTGTTCAACCTTTCCCTCAACTTGGCCGAACTCATCCCCGCGCCACCTGCTCAATCCGTGCCGACAACCCCGGTTCCAGGGGTGGGCTTGAGCCGATAAACGTGACGCGTGTATGTTGCAAGAGGGGAATCGGTTAAAATTCAAAGTTTGCAAAAGTTTCTGGTTCAAAAGAATTTTCTGGGCATCCATCAAGCGCTTTCAGCTTCTTCAAGGAATGTCGTAGTGCTTTTTTCACCTTGTCATGGCTTCATTATCTGAGTTTTCCTTTCGCCGCTGGAGCGCTTGGGCCCCCGCCATGGACGATGCCGACAAGTGGCAGGCGTGGGCGCGCGGGGAGGTCTCGCTTCCCGATCATGAAGAAACCGCCGCAGTGCGGATGATGCCGCCGTTATTGCGACGCCGGGCACATCCGCTGGGCCGCGCCGCGCTGGAAGCATTGTATGCGCCGACGCTGGGTTACGCCGACCCGCCCATCGTCTTTTGCAGCCGCCACGGCGAGATGAGCCGTTCGCTGGCAATTCAGCATGCGCTGGCGGAAGAAGGCAAGGTTTCGCCGCAGGAGTTCAGTATGGCGGTGCATAATGCCGTCCCCGGCCTCTTTCTGATCGCGAAGCAAAGCCGGGCTCCGATCATCGCGCTGGCCTCGGAAAACCGGCTGTTGCTCTCCGGCATCATCGAGGCACTGGCTCAACTCGCCGATGGTGCGCCCTCCGTGATTCTGGTGTTTTGCGACGCGCCGCTACCGATGCTGTTTCGCCACTTCATCGACAACGAACCGGTTTGTTTCGCTTTCGCGCTCGAAATGACGGCGGGCAAGGACTACCGCCTCATCTACGACGACACCGCGCTTTCCACGGAAACCGCTTATCCACTAGAACCAGCCTCCTCGCTGCCGTTGCTGCGCTTCGTCCTCGATGAAACGCAAAACGCCTTGCCGCTGGACGGGGCTGCAGGCTGGCAATTGTTGCGCCTCGCGCCGGAGTCCGGCCATGCCTGAACGTCTGCTGTCGATGACTGTGCCAACACATGCTGATGGCCGGTTTTCGCCGGAACGGTGCTGGCGCATCGTGGCAGCCGGTTTCTGTTTTGCGCTGTTCGGCTTCGGCGGCTTGCTCGTCCTGTGCCTGGTGTTCCCGCTGTTGCGGCTGCTGGTATGGCGGCAGCCGCTCCGTCAGGCGACGGCGCGCGACATTGTGCATTTGAGTTTCCGGCTTTTTTGCAAGCTCATGACCACGGTCGGCGTCATCAGCTATGAAGTACGCGGCCTTGAAAAGTTGCAGCGCCGCGGGCTGCTGGTTGTCGCCAATCATCCGTCGCTGATCGACGTGGTGATGCTGATTTCACTGCTGCGCCAACCCGACTGCGTGGTCAAGGCCGCTGCCTGGCGCAATCCGTTCATGCTCGGCCCCGTGTCGCTATGCGGTTTCATCCGCAATCAGAGCGGCCCGCAACTGGTTGACGACTGCATCGAGTCGGTGCGTCGCGGCAACAATCTGATCATTTTTCCGGAAGGCACCCGCACCAAGCTGGAAGCCCTGCTTCAACGGCAGGTCAACCCGTTGCAGCGCGGTGTAGCCAATATCGCGATTCGCGGGGGCATTCCGTTGACGCCGGTCGTGATAACCGTCTCCGAACCGGTGCTGACCAAGCAGCAGCCTTGGTATCACGCGCCGTTGCGGCGTCCACACTTCGTTCTGAAAGTGTTCGACGACATCGATCCGGCACACCTCGTTCCCACCGACACCGCGCCAACGTTGATGACGCGTGTCCTGATGGAACGCCTTTCCGATTTTTTCACACGAGAACTGAAAGAAAATGCTTGCACTGATTGACGAAATCAAAACTCTGATCATCGAAACGCTGAACCTGGAAGATGTCACGGTCGCCGACATCGACACCGACGCGCCCTTGTTCGCCGAGGGGCTTGGCCTCGATTCGATCGACGCGCTGGAACTCGGCGTCGCCCTGCATAAGCGCTACGGCCTGACGCTGTCGGCGGAAGCGGAGGAAACGCGGCAACACTTTGCCTCGGTTCGCCATCTCGCCGATTACGTCGCGGTTCATCGCAATCGCTAAATACCGGGGAAAACGCAATGTCCTCGACCATGCCCAAAGAAGAAATACTCGAATGGATACGCAACGTCCTGCATGAGCATTTCAAAATTCCCTCTGAACGCGTGATACCAGAGGCTCACCTGTATCAGGACCTCGACATCGACAGCATCGACGCTGTCGACCTTCTGATCCAGTTGAAACAGTTGACGAAGCAGCCGATCTCGCCCGAAGCGTTCAAGCAGGTACGTACCGTCGGTGACGTGGTAGATGCTGTCCATGCCCATCTGCAAAACGCCTGATGGCCTTCGCGTCGTTTCGCTGAAATCAACGCTCGCCTTGACGTTGCTCGGCATTGCCCTGCCGCTGCTTTTCTGGCTGTGTGTCTGGCAGGGATGGCCTCTGTGGCTGTGCGGCTTCCTGTTGTTGCCTTTGGCGTGGCGCCGCAATGGCGTCATCAGCGGCTTGCTCGGCTGGCTCGGGCCGTGCGTGGCGCTGCTTGGGGTGATGGCCTTGCTGCTGCGCTCTTCGGCATCGCTGCTTTATTATCCGGTGCTGGTCAACGCGGTGTTTCTGCTGGCGTTCGCAACGAGCCTGTTTCAGTCGCAAACGCTTATCGAGCGGCTGGCCCGCCGTCTCGACCCCGAACTGCCACCGCAAGGCGTCCGCTATACCCGCAAGGTTACGCTCGCCTGGTGTGTGTTCTTTGTCGCGAACGGCGTCGTCGCCTTGTGGACGACGACCCAGCCCATGGACGTCTGGACGCTTTACAACGGCCTGATCGCTTACGTGGCGATGGGCGCAATGTTCGGCGGCGAATGGCTGATTCGGCAACGCGTAATGCGCCGCGCATAATAACGGTGTCCCATGAATGATCTGTCTCTGCCGCTGCCTTTATCGTCGGCTCCGCCGGATGCCATCGCTTTTTACCGGAATACGGTTCCGGTGTCCTATGCGGCGTTGCGCGCCGATCTCGCCGCCGCCCGTCGGGCGCTGGCGCGGCTCGAAGCGCCGGAAGTCGTCCTGTACGATGCCGATGCCTATGCGTTTCTCGTCTGGCTGATTGCCTGCTGGCAGAACGGTCAGACTGCCTTGTTGGCGGTTGACGACTTGCCAACGGCACACGCTTCTTTTTCGCTTCCCTGGGTCGGTCATTGCCAGGGTAGCGTATTACCCGATTGGTCTGACAGTGAGGGCGAGGCGGCAGCGTTTCCCGGTTCACCGCCGCAGTTCGACCACCCTGGCTTGGTGTTATTTACGTCCGGTTCCAGCGGGACGCCCAATCGCGTTCCAAAAACGCCAAGGCAGTTGTATCGCGAAGCTGAGTTATTGCAACAGGTGTATGGAAATGCCTTGCCGCAAGACACTCGTTTTGTTGGAACTGTGCCGCACCAACACATGTTTGGATTGTCGTTCCGGCTGATATGGCCGCTATGCGCCGGTTATCCGATCATCAGCGAACCGTTCCGCTACCCGGAAGAACTTGGGCGGCTGTCAGCCGCACCGCATGTGCTGATCAGCAGCCCGGCCACGTTGAAGCGGCTGGCACAACTGGAAACGTTTGTCTCGCCGGCAAGCTTTCTCACGGCATTTTCAGCCGGCAGCCCGCTGCACGACAGTGTTGCTACAACCTGCGCATCGCGGCTGGCAACGCAAATGATCGAGATTTACGGCAGTACCGAAACCCCTACCGTCATGCATCGTATCGCCCCGGGCGGTATCTGGCGTGAACTGCCGGACGTCACGTTGGCGCTCGATGATCACGGCTGCCTCAAAATACGGTCGCCGCTTCTTCCTGACGATGACTGGTTTCAGACTCAGGATACTGCCGTGTGTAGTGACGACGGCTGGAAGTTGATTGGACGCGCCGACCGCGTCGCCAAAATCGAAGGGCATCGTGTGGCGCTCGGCGCGCTTGAAACGGCTCTGTTGGCCTTGCCCGAAGTCACAGAAGCGCGCACCGCACCGCTGTATCGGGAACGCGATGAAATCGTCGCCGCCGTGGTGTTGAGTGACACTGGGCACGCCCAACTTCAGGCGCTCGGCAAGACACGTTTCGATCGTTGGCTGCGACAACGCCTGTCGGCATCGCTCAACCGCATCGCCCTGCCGCGCCGCTGGCGTTACCTGTCGGCGCTGCCTTACAACGCGATGGGCAAAGTCGCCACCGCCGACATCGTGCGCTTGTTTGAGCGACAGACATTGCCCCCAGTCACCGTCACAGCCAGGGCAGCGCATGAAATGGCGCTGGTACTGGCGCTGCGCGATTGTCCGCATGCGTTCGACGGGCATTTTCCGCAAATGGCAATCCTGCCCGGCGTTATCCAGGTTGATTGGGCCTTGCGGCTGGCGCAACGATACTTTCCCATCGAAGGGCGCTTTTCTGATCTCCGTCGACTCCGGTTTCAACGCATCCTGCGCCCCGACGATCAGGTATCGCTGACACTGCGTTTTCTCCCCGAGAAAAAAGAAGTGCATTTCGCCTACACTTCTGCATACGGTGTGCATTCGCAAGGGCGGGCCTCGTTTGACCATCCGGTTGCCGCGCCGAGCGCCACGTCATGAACCCTGTTGCAATCGTTCCGGTGTACAACCATGCCGCTACGGTTGGTGCGGTGCTGCAGGCCTTGCACAGTCTGACGTTGCCGGTGATTCTGGTCGACGACGGTTCCAGTGCCGAATGCGCAGCAGTGCTTGATGCGCTGGCTGAGACCCCAGAAACGTCATTGCTGCGGCTGCCGCGCAACGGCGGCAAAGGCAGCGCAGTCATTGCCGGTTTGCGCGAAGCACACGCAAGAGGGTACAGCCACGCATTGCAACTGGATGCCGACGGCCAGCATGATGTCGCGGCGCTGCCCATGTTTCTCGACGCGATGCGCGATGCGCCGCAGGCAGTCATCGCGGGTTTTCCGCGTTATGACGCCAGTGTCCCGGCTTCCCGTCTGATCAGTCGTTATGCGACGCACGTCTGGGTATGGATCAACACCTTGTCGCGCCGCATCCGCGATTCAATGTGCGGGCTACGGATTTATCCGCTCGCCGTTACATTGCCGGTTCTTGCTGCGATGCCGCGACAGAGTCGGATGGAGTTCGATCCTGAAATCCTGGTGCGGCTGGACTGGGCTAACGTGCCTATCCGCAATCTACCCATTTCAGTGTGCTATCCGTCGGACGGCATGTCGCATTTTCGGCTGTGGCACGACAATGTGCGCATCAGTTGGATGCATACCCGTTTGTTTTTCGGCATGCTGCGGCGTCTACCGAGGCTGATTGGCCGCCATTTTTCGGAGCCGCACTGATGCATTGGGCGCAAATGCAGGAAGCGGGAAGCCTGGCGGGCATGCGTTTCATGCTGCGCATCTACCGTATCTGTGGGCGCTGGCCATTCCGTTTTTTTCTGTTTTTCGTCCTGCTGTGGTTTTACGCGCGAAGGCGCGTTGCCCGCGAAGCGTCGCGCGAATATCTGCAACGGTTGTATGGCTTCAGTAACGGCGCTACGCCGCCGCCAACTTCTCGAAACGTTTTTCGGCATTTTCTATCGTATTCCGAAATCATACTCGATAAACTGTTGGCCGTGAGTAGTTTCGAACCGCTGGGTGAGTGTCATGTTGATGGCATCGAATATATCGAGCCACTGTTTGAACAAAAGCGTAGCGCCGTCTTCGTCACCGCGCATATCGGCAATATCGAACTGTGCCGCAAGCTCTCTGAACGCTATGGCATACGCCTGACGGTTCTCATGCACACGAAAAATGCTGCTCGTTTCACCCGGATGATGAAAGAAGTCGACCCAAACTACGAGGTCAATCTGATTCAGGTTGACGGTTTCAGCATTGAAACTGCTATCGAGTTAAAGCAGCGAATTGATGCCGGAGGTTTCATCGTCATCGCCGGTGATCGCGTACCGGTGAGCAATGCCACAGCTACTGTGCGAGTTCCGTTTCTGGGGGCCGATGCCAGTTTCCCGATCAGTCCTTATGTGCTTGCCGCCACACTGCAATGCCCATTACTCGCCGTTTTCGGCATCCGCCGCCCCGATGGTTTCGCCATTACGTTGCGCCAGATTGCCGAATCAATCTCCCTGCCGCGTCGCGGCAGGGAAACGGCTGTCGTTCCCCACGCCGCCGCTTTTGCCGAATTACTGGAAACGGAGTGCCTGAAAGCCCCTTTCCAATGGTCCAACTTTTACCCGTTCTGGACGCCGCCCGAATTTTCCAAGGCCGCCGCCAAAATCGAGGAGACCCGATAGATGTCGCTGACCGCCCGTGTTGACTGGATCGTGCCCTTTCACGATCTCGATCCGATGGAAATATGCTGGCACGGACACTATGTTCGTTATTTCGAGCTGGCGCGTACCGCGCTGTTGCAGCGTATTGATTACGATATTCCGCAGATGCGCGATTCCGGTTACGCCTGGCCGGTGATCGAGCTGTTCATCCGCTACGCGCAACCGTTGATGTACCAGCAGCGCCTTCATTTCGACGCCCGCCTCGTCGAATGGGAAAACCGGCTGAAAGTCGCCTACGAAATACGCGACGCGGAAACCCAGAAACGGCTGACGCACGGCCATACTGTGCAGGTCGCTGTCAACATGCAAACCCGTGAGATGTGCTTCGTCAGCCCTAGTGTGTTATTTGAGAAATTAAGACCTCATTCATGAAAAACTCGATGAAACAAGCATTTGCGTTGCTGGCATGGTTTGGCTTGTGCTGGTTTGCCGTTCCGGCACAGGCTGCCGATCCGGCCCTGCTGAACGCGATTCAATCCCGGCTGTCCATCGACACGGTGATTCGCGGCGATTTCACCCAGACTCGGCAACTGGCGGGCATCAAAAAACCGCTGCTCGCCAATGGCGTATTTACCGTCGAGAAAACGCAGGGCGTGCTGTGGCGCACACTGACGCCTTTTCCGCAAACAACGAGAATCACCCAAGGCGAAATTCTGCAAAAGGACGGTGACCGCGTACTGATGACCTTGCGCGCCGACCGGGAACCCGCCGTCAACGCCATCAGCCGCGTCCTGTTTTCACTGTTCGCCGGTGACATATCGGCGCTGGCCGAATACTTCGATTACAGCGGCCAGATCAAGGGCGACGCTTGGCAACTGTCTTTCACGCCGCGCGAAGCCGGCCTGCGGGCCGTCATCGGTTCGCTGTCGCTGGAGGGCGACAACGTCGTCCGCCAGGTCACGCTTGCCAGCGCCGCAGGGGACGTCACCCGCATCGCCTTTTCCAACGTCGCCACTGCTGCCGCGTTGACCGCCGATGAACGCGCCCAATTCGAGTAAAACGCCGACAGACGATTCCCGTTTCGCCCGCCGTCATCGCGCGCTGGCTTGGGGATGGCTGGGCGTTCTGGCGTTATTGGCTGTCGCGCTTCTCGCGCACATCCTGCCCTGGCGCGGCCAGATCGACACCGACCTGCTGGCGCTGCTTCCCGTCGATGAACGCAACCCGCATGCCGAAACCGCGCTGAAAACCCTGACACAGCACGGTGAGCGGGAATTGGTGCTGTTGCTGGACGCACCGGACGCCGACATGGCACAGCGCGCCGCCCATCAGGTTCGTGAAAACCTGCGCGACGCACCGCTCGTGCCTCAAGCGCCGCAAGCGCAAATCGAAGCCATGCGCGACCTTTATTTTCCTCACCGTACC
>WRJU01000240.1 GCA_009778425.1 Pseudomonadota bacterium | reverse complement strand
ATCTCGACCGATAAGCCCAGCATGTTAGTTGCACCGAACGGGCTGCTCGTCCAGAACCGTCCAGCATTCAGCGAGACCCCCGGAAAACGCTCGCGCCGGGCAACTTCGACGCCCGCCTGTGCGGCATCTTCCTCCTTTTGCGCGGCCACGAAGGCCGGGTTTTCAAGCGCCTCGGTCGCTCCGGGTTCGAGTTCCAGCGGGCGCAGTTCGCCTGTCCCACGAGGTTTCCAATCGGGAAAACCGAGCAAGGCGGCAAGTTGAGCCTGGGCGTCGGCGAAATCCGCTTCGGCCTCGGCTGTCTGAGTTCGCCAGGAAGCCAGTTCGACGTCCACCCGGAGCAACTCGTACTGGCTTGCCATGCCGGCAGCTTGGCGTCCCGCAACCATGTCGCGCAGGCGGGAGAGTTCATCCACGCCAACCACCCGAGTGGCGCGCTTCTCTTGAGCGAGGAGCAGGGCGACGAAGGCTGCCCCAGCGTCTGCCGCCAGATTGTTGCCAGAAGCGGCAAGCTGCGCCTGTGCCGCCTCGATGCCTCGGTCGGCCGCTTTCATGCGGACGCCGCGCTGACCAGCGACAAGTATTGGCAGTTCGATCGATACCTCTTGCGCCTTGGTGCCGTCGAAGTTGGTCAGTACGCCGGGTTGCCGCGAATGGCTGTAGCTCACCGTAGGATTCGGCCAAGCACCAGCCGTTCGGCGCTCGGCATGGGCGATGGCCAGATTTTGCCGCTCAAGCGCTACCCGGGGACTCGCTTCCTTAATCAGAGCCAGCACCGTCGGCAGGTCGACGCTGTCGGGCAGCGTCTGCGCCAGGGACGGCGTGGTAGCAAACAACAAGGCAAGGAACGCGATGCGTGCACCGGAACCGGGCCGCTCCAAAACAGCGAGGGGATTGTTGTTCATTGATCGGCCTCCTCTGGGGTTTGCAGATGCTTCGGGGTGATCAGGCTATAGATTGCCGGGAGCACAAACAGCGCCACAAATAAGGTCGTTAGCATCCCGCCCACCACAACCAGGGCAAATGGCCGCTGAATCTCGCTCCCGATGCCGGAGGACAGCGCCATCGGCAGCAGGCCGAAGAGCGCCAGGAGGGAGGCCATCAGGACGGGGCGCAGTCGCTCGGTTGCGCCATTGATGAGCGCAGGAAACAATTCTTCGCCAGCACGCCGCCGCGCTTCGACCGCCGACAAAACCAGTAAGCCCATCAACGAAACCTGCCCCAGGAGCGCGATGAAACCGATGGCAGCACTGACCGACAGCGGGATACCGGCGTTGAGGAGGGCGAAGGCTCCGCCAGTCAGGGCGAACGGAACCGTGGAGAGAACCGCCAAGGCGCTGCGGCCACTGTTCATGGCGGTGTAGAGCAAGCCCAGCACCAGCAGCACCGATACCGGAACTGCCAGCTTGAGCCTATTGGTGGCGCGCTCCTGATTCTCGAACTCGCCGCCCCAGACGAAATAATGCTCCTCTGGCGGCTTGACCCTGGCCGCCACGGTGGCGATGGACTCCTCGACCGTCGAACCCATGTCGCGCCCTTCGACGTTGAATTTGAGTGCGAGGAAGCGGATATTGCCTTCGCGTACGATCGAGGCAGCACCATTGCCGGTTTCGATCATGGCTAACTCCCTGAGTGGAATGCGGGCACCAGACGGTGTATCGATGGACAGGTCGGCGATTTTGTCCAGGTCGTCCCGGGCAGCCTTGGGCAATATCAGCCGCACCGGTATGGGCCGCTCGCCCTCCCAATACTGGGTGACGACACGACCTGCAAAAGCCGTCTCGATGGTTCTTGCAGCGTCTTCGATGGGCACACCGGCCCGCGCCAGCGCCTGCCGGTCGAGCCGTACACGCAACTGAGGGCTCGACGCATCGCGATACAGGTCGAGTTCAGTTACCCCCGGCACGTCCTGGAGCGCCGCTTTTGCCTGCTTCAGCGCTTCGCGCATGGCGTCGAGGTTGTTGCCGAAAATCTTGAGCACGACCTTGCCGCGCACTCCGGACACGGCCTCTTCAACGCTGTCCTTGATCGGCTGTGAGAAGTTGAAACGCACCCCGGGAATTTCCGCCAGGGACGTACGCATGGCCTCGACCAGGCGTTCCTTGTTCCAACCTGGGCGCCACTGCTCCTGGGGCTTCAGGCGCACGAAGGTCTTCAACATGTTGACGCCTTCATTGTCGGTACCATCCTCCGGGCGTCCATGCTCGGTGTGCACGTCGTCGGCCTCAGGAAAGGCTTCCATCCGCCGATGTACGTCCAAAAGGATGTCCTGAGCCGCTTCCATGGCGATGCTGGCTGGCATCTCGGCAAAAATAAACACGTCCCCTTCGTTGAGTTCGGGCAGGAACTCCGTACCCAGGCGCGCGGTGGCCAAGCCGCCAGCCAGCAGCATGCCCGTGGCAAGCAGGAGGGTTGCCGTCCGCCCGGCCATGATCCTGCTCAGTATCTTGCGATAGCCAACCCGCAATTTCTCGATCCAGCGTGGCTCGGTCAGCCGCGCATGCTCCGGCCTGAACAGGAACGCGCACAGCGCCGGTACTACGGTCAGCGTAAAAATCAGTGCTCCACCCAGGGCGAAGGCGTAGGTCAGTGAGAGTGGCCGGAAGATGCGGCCTTCTACCGATTGCAGGGTAAAAACGGGCAGGAGCGCAGCGATGATGATCAGCATGGCGTAGAAGATCGGACGCCCAACTTCCCTCGTCGAGCGGATGACCAGGCGCAAGAGTGCTTTGCGGTCGGTCGGCCGCTCGTGGTGGATGGTGTGGATGACGTTCTCGACCAGCACCACCGCGCCGTCGACCAGGATGCCGAAGTCGATCGCGCCCATCGAGATCAGGTTGGCGGGCAGCCCCAAGGCATGCAGGCAGAGAAAGGCGACGAGCAGCGACAGGGGAATGACCGTTGCGACCACAGCCGAGCCGACGATGCTGCGCAGAAACAGCCATACAATCCCGACCACCAGCACGAATCCGTGCAAAAGATTGTCGTGCACGGTGGTTAGCGTGTGATTCACCAGCACGCTACGGTCGTGGGAGGCTTCTATCCGCATGCCGGTGGGCAGGATGTTCCGGTTGAGTTCCTCAACCTTCGCGTGTATCCCGTCGAGCACCACCGAGGGGTTTTCACCGCGCCGCATGAGGACCAGCCCCTCGACAACTTCCTTCTTCTCGTTCCAGCCGACCGAGCCGCGCCGGGGCGTGGCAGCGAGCTTGATGTTGGCCACATCGCCGACGATGAGCGTCGAGCCATCTTTGCTCTTCAGGGGGATGTTTTTGATGTCCTCGACCGAGTCGATAAAACCGACACCTCGGATGGTGAGTTCCTGGTCGCCGTGGCGCAGGAAGCCTCCACCGACGTTGAGGTTGGCTTTGCCTATAGCCTCTTCGATTTCACCCAAGGTGAGCCCCGCAGCGTACAGCCTGCCCGGATCGGCCTCGACATGGACTTCCTTCAGGTAGCCGCCGAAGGGGACGACATCGGCCACACCCTGCACCTGGCGAAGCACGCGGGTGACGTTCCATTCCATCTCCGAGCGCAACTGGTAGAGGTCATGGTGGTCGCTGGCAAGGCGGAAGCGGTATATCTTGCCGAGCGGAGTAGCATCTGGCGCCAGGGAGGGTGTCACCCCTTCCGGCAGTTCGGCCTCGGCAAAGCGCGCACCGACCAGCATGCGAGCCTTGAAGGGATCGACATCGTCGTCGAAGATGAGGGTCACGAGCGACAGGCCAAAGAGGCTTTCGCTGCGCAGAAGCGTCATCCCCGGTGTACCGTTGAGCGCGCGCTCCAAAGGCACGGTTACCTGCCGTTCGATTTCCTCGGCGGCATAGCCCGGCATTTGGGTGATGACCTGTACCTGGGCGTTGGTTACGTCTGGATAGGCTTCGATGGGGGTGTCGAGATAAGCCCGGATGCTGAACACGGCGATAATCGCTGTGATGATGAGGGTCGCCAGGCGGCGGTGAACGCACGCTTCGAGAATCAGGTTCAGCATGGGAGCCTCAGAGCAGTTGCTCGGCTTCGCTGTCGAGCAGCAGGGTGCCACGCACGACGACCTTGTCCCCCGGCTGCAGCCCTTCAAGGATCGTTACCCGCCCGTCGCGTGAGACTCCGGTACGAACCGTCTGCGGCTTGAAGCTGCCGTCCTTGCCCTGCACGTAGACGATCTGTTGGCTACCATCCTTGATCAGCACCGCTGCGGCAGGTACGCTCAAGGGGCCATCGTCAGCGCCGACGAGCCGTACCTCGGCAAGCATGCCAGCGGTGAGCCTGTCCGTAGCACCCTTGAGCGTGAGATAGATCGGTAGCCGTCGCTGCTCGCCATCAACCATTTGGCCTACGCCATCGAGCACGGCTTCAAAGCGGGCATCCGCCCCCGGTACGCGTACCTCGGCAGTACGGCCCGTAGCCAAACTGGCAGCCAAGCCGACGAGCGCGCTTTCCGGGACATAGGCCACCACCCATAGCCGCTTTGGGTCTCCCACCTCTACCAGCGCTTCGCCGCCGCGCGAGACCACCGCGCCGACGTTGGTGCGGACGGTAAGAACCACGCCACCAGCCGGAGCGCGCAGCAAGAAGCGGTCACCCTTGCCGCCGCCGATCAGGGCCACCGTGCTTTGCGCCCGATCCAGATTGGCACGCGCTTCGCGGGCGGCGGTTTCAGCCTCGAAACGCTCAACTTCCAGACCAACGCCTTTGTGCAACATTTCGTCCTGTCGCCGCAGCAGGTCCTCAGCCGCCGCCGCTTTTGCCTGAGCCTGGGTAAAGTCCGCCCTGGCTGCAGCCACGTCGACGCTTTGCAGGGTCAAGAGGGGCGCACCGGCTGCAACCACCTCGCCTGGCCGTACCTCAATGGAAAGGACGCGCGCGTCCAAGGGGGAACCGATGGCTGCCATGGATTGAGGCTGAAACGCCACTCTGCCGGGCAGCACACCGCCCAGGGTGCCATGCCCGGTACCCACCGACTCGATTTCGAGATACTTGTGCGATGCCTCGGAAAGCGTCAGACCATCCGCTTTGCCGTCGCCAGTCTGGGGCGAAGGGGGAGGTTTGGAGCAGGCCGCTGCCAGACAGGCGGCAAGGATCGACGAGCCGATTCGGCAAAGTAGCTTGTTCATCGTTTCATATGGGAGGCTGAAGGGGCTCCGCGTTCTCTTGTTCGGTAGGGGCGCGTAATATAGCCAGGCATTCCTTAAAAAGTTCTTACTATGAGAGTCCTTCTGGTCGAAGATGACGATGCGCTCCGGGATACGCTACTGCAGGCGCTGCGTCAGGCTGGCTATGGTGTTGATCACGTGGCCGATGGGCGCGCTGCTGACAGCGCCCTGGCGACAGGGACTTACGACCTGGCTGTACTCGACCTGGGTTTGCCGCGCCTGGACGGCATCGAAGTGCTGCGGCGCGCCCGTGCGCGCCAGGATCGCACACCGGTTCTGGTGCTGTCCGCCCGCGACGGTATTGATGAGCGCGTCCTGGGGCTCCGGGCTGGTGCTGATGACTACCTGACCAAGCCCTTCGCCCTGCGCGAGTTGGAAGCCCGTGTAGACGCGCTGATTCGACGCGCCGCTGGCGGGCTCACGCGGCTAAGCTATGGTCCTCTGGAGTTGGATCTAAGCAACCGCGCAGTGACCATCGAAGGCAAACCGCTGGACCTCACAGTGCGCGAGATAGCAATCCTCGAAGCGCTGATAAAGCGTGTTGGCAAAGTGGTGGTCAAGACACGGCTCGCACAGCAGATTGGCGATTGGGCAAGCGAGGTTGGAACCAACACCATCGAGGTCTACATCCATCGCCTACGCAAGAAACTGAAGCCTTACGACTTAAGCGTCCGCACCATCCATGGGCTTGGTTACATGCTGGAGGCCTGTAGTGAGAACTGACCGGCTGTCGCTGCGCCAGCGGCTGCTGCTCTGGTTGTTGCTGCCAATCCTGCTGCTGACCGGCATCTGGGCTTGGGCAACCTATGCTATCGTCTTGCACTTCGCCAATCGTACCTACGACTGGTCATTACAGGACACGGCTCAGACCCTGGCCGGGCAAGTGCGGGTTGTGCACGGCGCGCCTGAATTCGACCTGCCGCCCGCAGCGCACCGGATGCTCGAATTTGACGAAGTGGACAAGGTCTATTTCAGCGTGTCGGACGATCACGGACAGCAACTGGTCGGCAACCGCTCCCTGCCGCCGGGTCCTGCCCGCGTCATGGTTCCCGGCGAAACCCGGTTCTACGATTCCCGGGTGGATGGCGAAACCGTCCGGCTGGTGGAATACACCGTGCCGAGCGGCGTCCACGGTCAGTTGCTGTTCGTGCGGGTCGCCGAAACGCTGCACAAGCGGCAGGCTATGGCGCGCGATGCCCTTGTCTACATGATTACGCCGCAGTTGCTGTTTCTCGCCAGCATCGTCCTTCTGGTCTGGCATGGCATCGGTCGCGGCATGGCACCGTTGAGCCGTATCCGCGATGCCATTGCCCGACGAACCCACGAGGATCTGAGTCCGCTTGGCGAATCCGGCTTGCCGACGGAGGTTCATGAGCAGGTACATGTCATCAACGACTTGATGGCTCGTCTGGGCCGGACGATCACGGCTCAGCAGCGGTTTATCGCCGACGCGACACATCAACTGCGTACACCGATTACCGTACTCTGCGCCCAGGCCGAACTCGCACTGCGCGCCCACGGCCAGGACGAACTGCGCGCCGAGCTTGCCAAGCTCAATGCCACCACTGTCCGCCTTGCCCGGCTGGCCAACCAACTGTTGAGCCTGAGCCGCGCCGAAGCCCGCCAATCGGGTGCGCTGGATTTTGCCCCGGTCGACGTTGCCGCACTGCTCGAGGACGTGGTCGAGAGGCTCGTGCCCGCTGCTCTGGCAAAGCAGATCGAGGTCAGCATCGAACTTGCCGACGAATCGGCAGTATACGGAAACCGGCAATTCCTGAGCGAAATGCTCGCCAACCTGGTTGATAACGCTATCCGCTACACCCCGCCCGGTGGTCGTGTCGGGGTCGGTGCGAGGCAGGCCAATGGGTCGGTCGCTTTCGTCGTCACTGACAACGGGCCCGGCATTCCAGAGCCGGAGCGCCAACGGGTGCTGGAACCTTTCTACCGCAGTGCCGACGCCGGTGTCGACGGCAGCGGCCTGGGTTTGGCCATCGCTCACGAAATCGCCACCCTGCATAAAGGACGAATTACGCTGACTGCGGCGTCAGGGGACTCCGGGCTGATGGCAAGCGTCGAGATTCCTGCGGCATCTGCGTCTTGTCCATGACGCTTTGGACAAATACCGATTTATTTTTACAGACGACAGTAAATCGCCATGATTCGTCACAGGAATCACTTCATTTGGTTTTTTTCTTCTTCGAGGCGAGGTTTTCGTACAGGGCGACGAATTCCTGAGTGAGCTTGTGGCGGGGGTCGAAATGAATCATCGGGGCCGCGCGTTCGTGCGATTCCCTGATCTTCACTGAAGCCGACAGATACGGTTGCAGTACCGGCAAGCCTTCATCGATCAATTCCTGCACGAGCTTTTGCGGCAGGTTGGCGCGGGGCTGATACTGGTTGACCACGATGCCTTCCACTTTCAAGCCGTGGTTGTGGTCGGCGCGGATTTCTTCGGCATTGGCAAGCAGCGCATAGAGCGCATTGCGCGAAAACTCGTCGCAATCGAAAGGGATCAGGCAGGCATCGGCAGCGATCAGAGCCGAACGCGTGAAGAAATTGAGTGCGGGCGGCGTATCGATGAATATCTGGTCGAAGTTTCCGGCGATTTCGTCAAGCGCCTCGCGTAGTTTGTAGATTTTGTAGCGGGATTCCAGCTTGCCCTGCAGTTCTTCCAGCCTCGGGTGAGAGGGCAGCACCGAGAGCCGCTCGAAAGGCGAGGCGACGGTGAAGTCTATCGTTTTTTTGGGATCGAGCCGGAACATCAGGCTTTGCTCGAAGAACTCCGCGAGCGTGGCTTCGGGCGGCGTAGCGTTTCCGCCAAGCAGGTACTGAGTGGAATTGCCCTGCGGGTCGAGGTCGACCACCAGTGTGCGCTTGCCTTTTTGGGCACTGATTGCCGCCAGGTTGCAGGTGATGGTGGATTTTCCGACCCCGCCTTTTTGATTGAAGACTACGCGCCGCATGAAGTTTTCTCCCCGGTTCATTTCATTGCCATGCGGCATTGTGCCCGCGCCCGACAGAAAATCAAATATGCGTCGGGGTAAAGCGAGGGTAAACCCCAAACTTATTACCCTGTACGCATCCTCTCCCGGAAAGCTAAAATGCACCTTTCCGGTTTCACTCGCAGATGAGATTGTCAGGGCGAGTTATTGGTTTTTAAAGGATAAACATGGATCAGGATTTCATCGCCGCAGCGCTCGAATATCATCGCGCGCCGACGCGCGGGAAGATTTCAGTTGTGCCAACTAAAAGTTTGACCAATCAGCACGATCTCGCGTTGGCATATTCACCGGGGGTTGCAGCGGCATGCGACGCAATTGTCGCCGATCCGGAGCAGGCGCGCGAATTGACCAGTCGGGGCAATCTCGTGGCGGTCGTCACGAACGGCACGGCGGTACTTGGCCTGGGGAACATCGGCCCGCTCGCTTCCAAGCCGGTGATGGAAGGCAAGGGATGCCTTTTCAAGAAATTCGCGGGCATCGACGTATTCGACATCGAACTGGACGAACAAGACCCCGATAAGCTGATCGACATCATCGCCTCACTCGAACCGACCCTGGGCGGCATCAACCTGGAAGACATCAAGGCTCCCGAATGCTTCTACATCGAGCAGAAGCTGCGCGAGCGCATGAAAATCCCGGTTTTCCACGACGACCAGCACGGAACCGCCATCATCTCGGCGGCGGGCCTCATCAACGGCCTGAAGATCGTCGACAAGAAAATCGACAAGGTCAAACTCGTATGTTCGGGCGCAGGCGCAGCGGCAATTGCCTGCCTCGACCTCATGGTGGGCTTGGGGCTGAAGCGCGAAAACGTTTTTGTCTGCGATTCGCGCGGCTTGATCTATCAAGGGCGCGAGCCGGACATGGAACCGACCAAGGCGCGTTATGCCCAAGCGTCCGACGCGCGTACCCTGGGGGACGCAATCGTTGGCGCGGACGTTTTCCTTGGGCTTTCCAAGGCAGATTTGCTCAAACCCGACATGGTGGCGAAGATGGCCGACAGGCCGTTGATCTTCGCGCTGGCCAACCCGATCCCTGAAATCCTGCCCGCCGAGGCCAAGGCCGTTCGCCCGGATTGCGTCATCGCCACGGGCCGTTCGGACTATCCCAACCAGGTCAATAACGTTCTCTGCTTCCCCTTCATTTTCCGGGGAGCGCTCGACGTGGGCGCGACCACCATCAACGATGAAATGAAGCTCGCCTGCGTCAAGGCTATTGCCGAACTGGCCCAGGCCGAGCAAAACGACGTTGTGGCCTCGGCCTACGGAGGCGAGGAACTGAGCTTCGGGCCGGACTACATCATTCCCAAACCGTTCGATCCGCGCCTGATCGTCAAGATTGCGCCAGCGGTTGCGAAGGCGGCGATGGATTCAGGTGTCGCCCGGCATCCGATCAGCGACTTGAGCGCCTATGCCGCCACTCTGAACGATTTTGTGTACCGCTCCGGTACCGTCATGCGACCCGTGTTCGCGGCGGCCAAGAGCGTACAGAATGAACTCAAGCGCGTGCTTTACGCCGAGGGGGAAGATGAGCGAGTCATCCACACCGCGCGTGTCGTAATCGAGGAAGGGCTTGCCCGTCCCGTGCTGATAGGCCGCCCTTCCGTGATCGAAGCGCGCATCAAAAAGGTCGGCCTCAACCTTGTTCCCGAACGCGATTTCGACGTGATCGACCCGGAACAAGACCCGCATTACAACGAACTATGGAACGAGTATTACAGACTGATGTCGCGTAATGGCGTCACGCCTGTTTTGGCCAAGGTGCGGGTGCGCCGCGACTCCACGCTGTACGGCGCCTTGCTGTTGCGCCAGGGCTACGCCAACGCACTCGTATGCGGCACCTTCGGTTCTCACGCCTACCACCTCCAGCATATACGCGACGTAATCGGTCTCAAACCGGGGGCGAGCCAGTTCGCGGCGATGGACTTGCTCATGATGCCTGGCCGCGTATTGGCGATTACCGATACGCAGGTCAACGAAAACCCGACCGCCGAGGAAATCGCCGAAATTGCGCTGGCGGCAGCCTCTGAGTTGCGCAGCTTCGGAATCGAGCCGCGTGTGGCGTTGTTGTCGCATTCCAACTTCGGCAGTTCCCAATCGGCTTCGGCCCGCAAGATGCGCGCTGCCAGCGAGATACTGCGCCGCGCCGCGCCGTCGCTCGAATGCGATGGCGAAATACGCGCCGACGTGGCGCTCTCCCCCGCAATTCGCGCTGTGCAGCACCCCGATTCAACCCTCAAGGGCGAAGCCAACCTATTGGTAATGCCCAATCTGGACGCGGCCAATATTTCGTTCAACCTGTTCAAGGTTGCGTATTGCGACGGCGTCACAGTCGGCCCTATCCTGCTTGGCCCGGCCAAGCCTGTGCATGTCGTCACTCCCTCGGCCACCGTGCGGCGGCTGGTCAACATCACCGCGCTCGCAGTAGTGGACGCGGCGGGGTCGAATACGGGCAGCAAGTAGCCTATAGCGAATGTTCAAGCAAAAACGCCGCCCGATCAAACCGGAGCGGCGTTTTGCTTTTCATGAAGCACCACACCACATGTTGCATGTAACGAAAAATCCAGTTATCTTGTTGCATGTAACGAGTAGAAGAGGTATCTCACATGGCGAACATGCACGTAAATGCCAGGGTTCAAAAGCACCGCAACACATTACGCATGGCGGGGCTTCGCCCAGTACAGATTTGGGTGCAGGACACACGCCGAGCGGATTTTGCTGAGGAATGCCGCCGCCAGTCTCGCCTTGCCGCTCAGGCGGACATGGCCGACATGGCGTTGCAGCACTTCATGGATGAAGCTTTAGCCGATGTGAACGGCTGGACGGAATGAAACGGGGCGACTTCGTAACCATCACCACGCAAGGCGATTTTGGTAAGCCAAGGCTTGCTTTGGTCATTCAGGCCGATCAGTTTGACGAACACATGACCGTAACGGTGCTGCCGGTAACAAGTACGCTGGTTGCTGCGCCATTTTTTCGCGTCACTGTTCAACCCAGTACAGAGAACGGCCTACAGAAACCTTCGCAGGTGATGGTAGACAAGGCCATCACCGTCAAGCATGACAAAATAGGTCAAACCTTCGGGCGCATTGGCGCGGATACTCTGATAGAGGTCGAGCGCTGCTTGGCGGTTTTTCTGGGGATTGCCAAGTAAAAATTCGCCCCTCTCTTCACTCAGGCTGCCGTTACCAACTCGGTTTCAGCTCCTTACTATCGAGGGCGGCTTCTGGTTTTTCCAACCGCTGCACGGCCTTGGTCAACTCACGAGCAATTTTTTCCAGCAAATCCGGACGCCGCTGCGCAAGCGCGTTGGCCCAACGGGCGAATTCCGCATTGATGCCGGACTGAGTACGCACACCACAGAGGTCGATGCCGATTGTCAGCATCTTGTCGGTTTCGGCGTTTGTGAATCTGACACGGTTGTTCAAGCGCAACATAGCTGATTCCTCAGTAACTCATGCTGAGCGGACAACGCCGCACGAAGGCTTGAACCGCAATCTCCGTCGCTCGGTTACGCTTACGGCCTGAAGCGAGACAAGCTGATTCAAGTATAACGTCAAGACGCTTAGGTTACTATACGTAACCTCCACAACATGAGCACGCCACACCTTATCTCAGCCCAAAACACGATAAAAGCTCACCCCGCGATAGCAGGGCCGCTCGGCCAGCCAGGCATCCACGCGCTGTTTGAAAGCTCCAGCATCGGGAATCTGCGCGTCCGGCGAACAATACGCCTCAATTTCGACCCGCCCATCGAGATAATGGAGTTGAAGCCGCTGGAGCGGCAGATGTTCCCCAATGAGCGTGGCGAGATCCGCGAGCACGGCGGCGCGATCCGGGAGCCGTTCGGCGCGCTCGGCGAAAAGCTGCTCCGTGTCGTCATTCTCGGTATCGACATGGACGAGCACTTCGCCAATTTCGGAATGCGCCTGGCGCACGGCCAGCAATACGCTCTCCGAGATGTAATGGCCTTCCGAAACCGTAATCCGGGAATCGACCTGGACGTGCGCGTCGCACAGCACACGGTGCGCCATGCGGCGGGTACGCAGTTCGTGCAATCCTGCGACACCCGGCGTATCGCTGATGGTTTGGCGCAGACGGACGAGTTCTTCATTGGGCAGGCCGGTGTCGATCAACTCGCGCACCGCATGCCAGCTTTGCAGGACGCCTATGCGAAGGATGATGAAACCAACCACGGCAGCGGCCAGCGGCTCCAGAAACGGATAACCGGCCAGACTGCCTCCAATGCCGATGGCCACCACCAGCGTTGAAGCGGCATCGGAACGGGCATGCCAGGCATTGGCTTCGAGCATGGGCGATTTCAGGCGGCGCCCGCCTGCAAGCGTATAACGGAACAGGATTTCCTTCCCCACCAGCGCGACGAGCGCCATCACGAGCGCTACCGGATGCAGGGGCGGTTGGCTGCCCATCGTTTGCAGCCGCATGCCGGATGCCCATAAGAACCCGATGCCCACCGCCACGAGCGAGATGCCGAGAACCAGCGTCGCAACCGTCTCGATACGCCCATGACCGTAGGGATGATCGAGATCGGCAGGATTCGCACCCTGCTGTCCTGCAGCCAGCACCATGAAATCCGCCGCCAGGTCTGAGAGCGTGTGCATGGCGTCGGCCACCAGGCTGAAAGCATTGGCAAACAGGCCGACGATGATCTGCCCGATCGTCAGGACGGAATTGATGAAGACACCCACCAGCGTGACATTCCGGATGGAACGCGCGCGTTCGGCACTGGCATTTCCTGGTTTGGATGAAGATGAAGGCGGGGACATGGAACAAGTATCAAGCGATATACTCAAATACTGTTGATTCTAGAACACTATTGGCGGCTGGCATCATTCCGGCCTTGCCTGGGAACAGAAATGAGCTACACAAGCAACACCACCGCGAACCCGGTTCAAGAGTTCAAATCTTTCGCCTCGCTCTCCGACGAACAAGCCGGGGCGCGCATCATCGAGGCGCGCGCGCGCCTCGGCCAGCGCGTCGTGCTTCTCGCCCACCATTACCAGCGCGAGAGCGTTTACCGCTATGCCGACCTCACTGGCGACTCGCTCAAGCTCGCGCGTCTGGCGGCGCGCACGAACGCGGAATTCATCCTTTTCTGCGGCGTACATTTCATGGCCGAAGTGGCCGACATCCTGTCGCACCCGGAGCAGACCGTCATCCTGCCCGACCTCGCCGCAGGCTGCTCGATGGCCGACATGGCCGATCTGGAAAAAGTAGAACGTTGCTGGGATGAACTCACCGACGCGCTCGGCACAATAGAGGCGCGAATCACGCCCGTCACCTACATCAACTCCGCCGCCGACCTCAAAGCCTTTTGCGGCGAGCGCGGCGGCATCGTCTGTACCTCCACCAACGCCCCCGCAATCATCGACTGGGCACTGGCGCGGCGCGAAAAAGTCCTGTTCTTCCCCGACCAGCACCTCGGACGCTGGACAGGCTACAAGAAAGGCATTCCGCTCGACCAGATGGCAGTCTGGGACCCTGATCTCGAAAACGGTGGCCTGACGGCAAAAGAAATCGAACACGCCCGCATCCTGCTCTGGAAAGGGCATTGCTCCGTGCACCAGATGTTCCAGGTCGAGCACATCCGGCAATGGCGCGCGCAATATCCGGACGGTTTCGTAATTTCGCACCCCGAATGCAATCTCGACGTGTGCCGGGAGTCCGACCACGTCGGTTCCACCGAATTCATCCTTGAAACCGTCACTGCCGCCCCGCCCGATACGCGCTGGCTGGTCGGAACCGAATTGAACCTGGTCAGCCGCCTTGCAGAGCAACTGAAAGCCCAAGGCAAAATCATCAAGTTCATGGCCCCCACCGTGTGCATGTGCTCAACCATGCAGCGCATCGACCCGCAACACTTGGCCTGGGCACTGGAAAACCTCGCCAACGGCAATATCGTCAACCCCATCCGGGTTCCCGCGCGCGAAGCCGAACAGGCGCGGACGGCGCTCACCCGCATGCTGGAGACGTTCTGACCCAAACAAGCCATGCGTGTGCAGGCAATCCCCGCCCGGCTCAGGACCAAGGCCGGCGGCAAATGGCTCCGGGGCAACACGATCACCCTGTTGGAAAATGGCGAGGCTTTTTTCCCCGCCCTGCTGGAAGCCATCGACGCAGCGCAACAGGAAATCCTGCTCCAGACCTACATCTTCGCCACTGACGCCACGGGGCTGCGCGTAATCGACGCCCTGACCAACGCTAAGGGCGTGGATTTTTCAACCTTGGTCAACGACCTGTTCAGAAAGGACATCGAACTCATCGAAATGACCCAATGAGTCAGATATTAAGTTTGAGTTACCCCTGCCTGAAGGCAGGGAACACCCTGAAATTTTCGGGAGTCAAACGCACGATTCAAAGCTCAACGGCTTACTCATCCACGCGACCCAGTACGAGGAATTCCATTAGCGCCTTTTGCGCATGCAAACGGTTTTCGGCTTCATCCCAGACGACCGATTGTGGGCCGTCGATCACTTCCGGGGAAACTTCTTCGCCCCGGTGCGCGGGCAAGCAGTGCATGAACACGGACTCGGGCGCAGCCACGGCCATCATGTCGGAGTCGACGCACCATCCGGCGAACGCCTGGCGGCGCGCTTCGTTTTCGGCTTCAAAACCCATCGACGTCCACACGTCGGTCGTGACGAGATGCGCGCCCCGGCAAGCGTCTTTCGGGTCGTCGAACAACTGGAAATGATCCGTCCCGGCAAGGCCGATTTTTTCCGGCTCGATGCCGTAGCCCGGCGGCGAGGAAACGTGGACGCGAAAATCCAGCACTTCGGCGGCCTGAAGCCAGGTGCTGCACATGTTGTTGGGGTCGCCGACCCAGACGACGGTTTTGCCCGCGATGGGGCCGCGATGCTCGATAAAAGTAAAAATATCGGCAAGCACCTGGCAGGGGTGATAGGCGTTGGTCAATCCGTTGATGACCGGTACGCGGGAAACGGCGGCCAGTTGCTCAACCGTGCTCTGCTCGAACGTGCGGATCATGACGAGGTCGCACATGCGGGAGATCACCTGCGCCGTGTCATAGACCGGCTCGCCGCGCCCAAGTTGCGAATCGCGCGTATTGAGATAGATTGCCGAGCCGCCAAGCTGCTGCATCCCGGCCTCGAACGAGAGTCGCGTGCGTGTGCTGGCCTTCTCGAAAATCATCACCAGCGAGCGGTCGAACAGCGGATGGTGAGTTTCGTAACGCTTGAATTTGTCCTTGATCCAGCGCGCGCGCCGGAACAAGTACGCGTACTCTTCGGCGCTGAAATCCTTGAATTGCAGGTAATGCCTGAGCGGACTTGAAATCGAAGTCATTGGCGGTTTTCCCTCCCGGCCATCATTATTACTTAAGACAAAAACTCACGAATCAGCGGCGCAAGCCCTTCGACGAGGGTTTTAGCGTCGCTGTCGCTGAAAATAAGCGCAGGCAACAGGCGCACTACGTTGTCCGATGTCACGTTGATGAGCAACCCGGCATCGAGCGCGCGCGTGACCAACTCACCGCATGGGCGGTCGAGTTCGATGCCGATCATCAGCCCGCGCCCGCGAATGTCCACCACACCCGCCACGCCTTCGAGCGCCTTTCTGAACCCGGCACGGATAGCCTCCCCGACGCGCGTCGCGTTGTCCATCAACCCCTCTTCGGCGATGACATCGAGCGTGGCGAGCGCCGCCGCACAAGCCAGCGGGTTGCCACCGAACGTACAGCCGTGATTGCCCGGCTGGAAAAGCCCGGCAGCCCGTCCCGAAGTCAGGCAAGCCCCAATAGGAACCCCAGAGGCGAGCCCCTTGGCAAGCGTCATGACGTCGGGCCGCACATCCGCATGCTTCCAGCCAAACCATTTGCCGGTGCGGCCCGTGCCGCACTGCACCTCATCGACCATCAGGAGCCAGCCTTGCTCATCGCACAGGGCGCGCAGGGCGCGCAGGTATTCGTCGCTCACAACGTTGACGCCGCCCTCGCCCTGGAGGACTTCCAGCATCACCGCCACCACGTCGCGGCTGCGCGAAGCGATCTGGCGCACCGCGTCCATATCCCCGTAAGGAACCCGGACGAATCCCGGAACCAGCGGCTCGAAACCCGCCTGCGCCTTGCGGTTGGCGGTCGCCGAAAGGGTTGCCAGCGAACGCCCGTGGAAGGCTTGTTCCATGACGATGATCGACGGCAGTTCAACGCCTTTTTTCTTGTGCCCGTAAAAGCGCGCGAGCTTGATCGCCGCTTCGTTGGCTTCCAGCCCGGAATTGCAGAAAAACACTTCGTCCATCCCGGAGAGATTCGCCAGACGCGCGGCCAGTTCTTCCTGCAAAGGGATGCGGTAGAGATTGGAGGTATGCAGCACCCTGCCCGCCTGGCGGGAAATTGCTTCCACCAGGCGCGGATGGTTGTGGCCGAGGGTAGAGACCGCAATACCTGCAAGCGCATCGAGATACCGTTTACCCGCTTCATCGAAAAGGCATGTGCCTTGCCCATGCGTAAACGCAACCGGCAGACGAGCGTAGGTATTCATGACATGTGAAGACGGCATACTTGAACTCCGACAAGATGGAGCAAAAAAGCACACGGCGGCAAAAAGCCGCCGTGCAATAACAATGCACGCGATTTTACGCAGAATATCACCCTATGTACAGGCTGC
>WRJU01000239.1 GCA_009778425.1 Pseudomonadota bacterium | reverse complement strand
GAGTTCCACCGCCTCAAGGAAGGCGTGAGCCGCCTCATCGAGTTGTTGCATGAGGAAGACCCCTACCATACGAAGCCGCTTCTGAGGGGTTTTTATTTCACCAGCGCCCTGCAATCCAATGAGCCGCCACGCATTGCCGCCGCCGCTCGCCTGTCCAGGCAGTTCGGTTTGGTGCGTAACGGATCCGAGGCCATCGAGCCTTCAGCCTCACATAGCTACTTCCTGCGCGGCCTGTTCCATGACGTCGTGTTTCCCGATCAGCACCTGATCCTGCGGCAGACCCAGCCTCGCGCCAACCGCTTGCGCCTGGGCGGCATGTTGGCAGGATTTGCCACACTCATCCTCTGTATTGGGCTGCTGACTCAATCCTGGCTGGGAAATGGCGACATGCTCGCTGCCATCCGGGCGGATCATGCCCAAGCCAGTACCTTGCTTGGCTCGGAAGCCTTGGCGGACAAACTCAAAGGTTTGACCTTGCTTCAAAAGCATCTGGAAGTGTTACAGCGCCATCGCGAAAAAGGGGCTCCGTGGCAGATCGGCGTCGGCCTGTATCAAGGGCAAAAACTGGAAGCGGCGCTACGCAGGCAATACTTCAACGCAATACGTTCCGTGATGCTCGAACCGCTCCAAGCTAGGCTGGAAGCATCGCTCAGGCAATTTTCACCGGCGTCTGCGGCATCTGCTTCAACCCCTGGGGTTGTGCCGGTTTCCTATCAACACCCAACCCAAACTCCGGGAGACACAAGAACGAGCGCATCAACCAGCACCCCTGGTCAGGAAACTGCCGACAAAGCATTGGCAGAAGAGCGTTACAACGCGCTCAAAACCTACCTCATGCTTGGCTCGAAGCCGAAGCTGGAAACGGCCTGGCTCTCAGAGCAGTTGCCCCGTTTTTGGCAACCCTGGCTTGAATCGAACGAAATCCCGCCCGAATCCATTGAGAGTGGTGATGCGGGCAACGCGCTGAAGTTCTACCTCTCGCAAATCAGCGCACCGGATGTGCCACTGATTGAGAACGACGAATTTCTGGTCGACCAGACCCGCAACGCTCTGCGTCATGCCTTAACGCAACAGCCTGTCACGGAGAAGATTTATTCAGAACTGATCAAGCGCGCCAACACAAAATTTCCATCGCTGACCGTCGATTTCATCCTCAATGGCAAGGATATCGGGATTCTGACCGGAAACACGGAGGTGCCTGGCGCTTTCACCCGCGAAGCGTATGACAAGTATCTGAAGAGCGCCATCATCGAGACAAGCAAAGGCGGGTTAGAGAGCGCAGACTGGGTACTCTCTGTTGTGAGTCAGGACCATCCAGTAGAAAGCAGCGATTCAGCCAGCACACAGGCTGAATTGGAGGCGCTTTATCGCGCCGATTATGCTAAGGCATGGGTGGCATTCCTGAATGGCCTTGCTGTCGCTGATCTTCACGACATCACGAAAGCAGGCCAGATATTGGCACGACTGTCAGATAGCCAGAAATCCCCCATCAAAATCGTGTTGCAGCGCGCCGTGTTTGAGACGGCATGGGATAACCCAAGCAAGGTCACGACGGTTGTTCAGGACGCACGGCAAGCAGCGCTGGATAAGACGGTCAGGAAACTCCAGGATCGTACACATGCACCGAATATTCGCCTTGGCCTCCAGGATGAACGCTTTGGCCCGCTCGGGGTGCAATTTGCCTTCCTTCTGAAACTTGCGGGTGACGAACAACAGCCATCGGGTCTGATGTCGGGATACCTGGAGAGGCTTGGCAAACTCAAGACCCGTTTCAACAAGATTTCAGGCGCGGAAGAACAAGGGCTGGAAGCACGGGAATTGGTGGAAGCCACCTTGAGCGGCAAGGAGTCAGAACTCGTCGACACGATGGATTATGTTGACGACATCATGCTTGCGTCAGGCGAAGCCCATTTTCAGCAAGCGCTACGCCCGCTCCTGACGATGCCGTTGATCAAGAGTTACGCCGTGTTGCTGCCCCCCGTTGAGGAAGACCTCAATCTTCTATGGGAGAGCGAGGTGTACGACAACTGGAGGGAATTGGCTGGGAAATTTCCCTTCAGCAGTAGTTCTCGCGATGAAGCGGAATTCCTGGAGATCGGTCTTTTCTTGAGCCAGGGCGGTACGCTCGATTCCTTCGTGGAGACGACACTTGGCTCACTTGTGACCCGGCGTGGCAACCAGATCGCCGTCAACGAATGGAACGGTCGGGGGGTGCGCCTGAGTCAGGCATTTCTCACCAATACCGAGCGCCTGCTCTCGTTCGGTGCCATGTTGAAGCGCGGAGGCGAAACAGCGCGCTTTGAGCTACAGCCCGTACCGACGCCGGGGCTCTCGGACATCAGGGTCGAGATCGACGGCCAGACCCTCCTGTACCGGAACGGCCCCCAGCCCTGGAAGCCATTCAAGTGGCCTTCAGGCGAACAGCAGGGCGTGCGCATACAGGTGGTGGCCTTGAACGGGACGACCGCAACGGTTTTTGAGCAGTCCGGTCGCATGGGGTTGATCCGAGCGCTCAGTCAAAGCACACGCGCATATGACCCCAAAACCACGCGCGCCGAACTGTCATGGCGCGTTGAGGGGATCAGTGGAGCCGAATCGGTAAAACTCAATTTCAATATGGTGGGCGGTCTCAATCCGATGCAATTGTCGGCCTTGAGGTCGGTCAGCCTGCCCCAGCGTATTGCGCAATAGGGAGATGCCATGCCAATTGCCTATAAGCCTGCCCGAGACACCATTCCGCGCTATGCCGTATTCGGCAAATTGCCGCGCCGGGCAGACTTTGTGCGCATCGGTGGGGATCACCCGTTGCCGCGCGAGTTTGATGAACTGATCGGCAGGAGTTTGGCGCTTCTCCAGCGTCAATCCGGCTGGATCGAGGAAAGCTGCCTGGGGACGGGCGCGTGCGATTTCCAGTTCACCTCGCGCGACGGTCGCGAATGCTTCACCGGCGTACTGCATCCAAGCCGCGATGAATCCGGGCGCGTCTTCCCGCTCGTGGCGGGCATCCTCCTCCCCGCTCAGGCCGTTGTCCCCTATGCGCCGGAATTGTCAATCGCCAACGAACTGTACTTTTCCGGTTTGCGTGAGCAGTTGTCGAGTGCCGTTGAGAACGCTGTCGACCTTGTCGCCTGCCGCCAGTTTCTCGAAACCTGGGCTGCGCCGAATCCGCATGCGGGGGAGGACATCGCACTGGGAGAAGAAATTCTGAAACGGCACATGAACCGGACATCAGCGGGCGAGTGGCATGTTGCCCTTCAAGAAGCCGGGTTGGGTGGCCTCGACGACCTCTTGCTGGCGAGCACATTGTCGGACAGCACAATGCAGCGCAAAGCTGCGCCTGTCCTGCTTCCCTTATCCGGGAAAGAAGGAGAGGACACGTTGGATTTGGCTGCCTGGCTTGCGCTTTATCGCGTGGCATCAGGCCAGCACTGCACTCCAGACTACCTGTGCGGTTTTAGAAATGGGCAGCGCGTTCTTGCCGTTTCGTCAGGACGTTTCGGCGAATGGTTTTTGGCCGCATTGTGGGGGATGAAGCCCATGCCTCCAGCGGACGGAAGCAACACCGCATGGAAGCAACATCCCATGCAAACTGAATTTGCCTTGACGCTCGGTCGACTGCTGCTCGACCCCACGGTGAATCTTGCACAACTCATCGAAGCCCTGGAACGGATCGTCCGCAATCTCGCGGACAAACCCGTGCGCAACAAGGGTTTTCACTTTTCTTTTGTCAATTGAGGGAATGAATCATGGCTATCAGTAAGCCCGGCAAGAGCAACACACAGCACCAACTGGATCGCGTTCGCAAGCCGCGCGTGCATATTACCTATGACGTTGAAATTGAAGGAGCCATTCAAGAAAAAGAAATCCCCGGTGTGTTTGGCGTGCTGGGCGACTTTTCCGGCCAGCCCAAGGAGCCATTGCCCCCGGTGAACAAACGCAAGCCCGTTGAGATCGACCGCGACAATTTCGATGGCGTCCTGAAAGGGATGAAACCCCGTCTGGCGATGCGTGTGCCCAACAGGCTCGCAGAAGGGGATGACAGCCTGTTGTCGGTAGAACTCAAATTCAACTGTCTGGGAGACTTCGAGCCTCAAAAAGTAGCGCAGCAGATCGGGCCACTCAAGGAACTGCTCGAAGCGCGCGAGATGCTCTCCGATTTGAACAACAAGATGCTCGGCAACAATGAACTCAGTGAGTTGCTCGACGAAATCGTCCGCAACACGGATCAGGTTAAACAACTTCAAAAAGAAGTTGAGGGGAATGACAAATGAATCAAACCGCACAACAGCAAGCGTCATCCACAGGGCAACTCGCTGAACCCGGTGCTGGCCTGCTCGAATCCATTATCGAGCAAAGCAAGGCCGCAACCAACGAAGCGGAAAAGTCGCGTGCCAAGGACTTGATCGGCGCACTGGCCAAGGAGGTACTCGCAGGCTCAGTGGTCGTCGACAAGGATCTCGTTGCCAGCATCAATGCGCGTATTGCAGCGCTCGATGCGCTCATCTCGGCGCAACTCGACGAGGTCATGCACCAGCCCGAGTTTCAACGCCTGGAAGGCTCCTGGCGGGGGCTCAATTATCTGGTCATGGAGTCTGAAACCTCCACGATGCTCAAAATCAAGGTCTTCAACGTCTCCAAGAAGGATCTGCTCAAGAACTTCAGAACCTCTGCCGAATTCGATCAAAGTTCGCTTTTCAAGCGGTTCTACGAGGATGAATACGGCACATTCGGCGGCGCACCCTATGCCGCCATCCTGGGAGATTATGAATTTACGCGTCATCCGGAAGACTTTGAACTGCTCGAAAAACTCTCCGAAGTGGCAGCGGCTGCGCATTCGCCGTTCATCGGTGCCGCAGCGCCTGGGCTCTTCGGGCTTCAATCACACACTCAAATTGGCACAATCCGCGATATCGCAAAGACGATGGATACTACGGAATATGTCAAATGGAAATCCTTGCGGGATTCCGACAATTCGCGCTATGTCGGCCTGGTCATGCCGCGAACCTTGGGCCGTTTGCCTTACGGCCCGGACACCTTGCCGGTTGAAGCCTTCAACTACACGGAAAACGTCGACGGCACGGATCACAATAAATACCTGTGGTCAAACGCCATTTATTCCTACGGCACTGTACTGACCAACGCCTTCGCACAATTCGAGTGGCTTGCAGCCATTCGCGGTGTTGAGAACGGTGGCTTGGTCGAGAATTTGCCGGTGCATACCTTTGCGACCGATGACGGCGAGATCGCCATGAAATGCCCGACTGAGGTGGCGATCACGGATCGTACCGAAAAGGTTTTGTCCGACCTGGGTTTTATAGCGCTGACGCATTGCAAAAACACTGACAAAGCCGCTTTTTTTGGTGGTCAATCCATTCAGAAAGCCAAAACCTACAGTACCGACGCGGCCAATGCCAACGCGCGCCTGTCGACGCGACTCCCCTACATCTTTGCCGCCTCCCGGATCGCGCACTTTCTGAAGGCCATCGTCCGCGACAAGATCGGCTCTTTTAAGTCCCGGCAAGATATGCAGAATTTCCTCAACAAGTGGCTGCAAAAATACGTCAACCTCGACGACACAGCGCCGGACGAGATCAAAGCAAAACAGCCCTTACGCGAGGCAAGCGTTGATGTAAAGGAGGATAAAGCCAATCCCGGTTCGTATGGCGCTGCGCTATTTTTGCGCCCCCACTTCCAACTTGAAGAACTGACGACGTCGCTTCGGCTGGTGGCCAATTTACCAAAACCGACCCAACAATGAAGCGGCTTTTCAGCAGTGTAGTTCCAGTGTAGTTCCCTCATGCAACATTTCAGGAGAATAAGATCATGGCATTAGACGGATTCATCAAGATCGACGGCATTCCGGGCGAGAGCACGGACGCTGGGCACAAGGAGTGGATCGAGATTCTTTCGTTCACACACACGCTTGAGCAACCGGCATCGGCGACGGCCTCCTCGGTCGGTGGCGGGACGGCAGAGCGTTGCAACCACTTGCCTTTCATTTTCCGTCACCAGCTCGATAAGTCGAGCCCCAAGCTCTACGACGCGGCCAGCACGGGTCGCCACATCAAGGAAATCACTTTCGAGTTGTGGCGCGCAGCGGGTGACGAGAAAGTGAAGTACATGGAAGTGAAGATGGAGCAGTGCATCATTTCGAAGGTCGTATCAAGCGGCACGGAAGTCGCGGGTGGATTTCCTTCTGAGGAAGTCTCGATCACCTACGGAAAAATCAAATGGAATTACACCCAACAAAAACGCGATGGCGGTCAAGGCGGAGGCAACGTGGCCGCCGGTTGGGATTGCACCGAAAACAAGACTTACGCCTGATCAGCGTTTTGCGCCCGTCCGTGTTCGCGAACGGGCGCGTTTAAGGATATTCGTTGTCGTTTTACAGGCTTTTCATGTCCGTTAATCACGGCGGGAGAAGCCGCGAGGCATGCCGTGAAACGTGTGGCATGTCCCTGAGCAGTACCCTGGTTGCAAAACATTCGTATTTTGAGTCACCCCTGCCCAAGGGCAGGAGATTCCTCGATACGGTCTTGGGGAGCCTCAAACTCCCAGTGACGCTTTGCCTCGCTTGACTCCGCCGTAAATGGCGGAGCTTGCGCGAGACCCGTGTTCAGGTTCGCCCATGCCAATGCGACAAGGTAGGGCGGTAGCGTGCCTGAAGGCGTAGCCATAGAGAAAATCATGGATATTTCAAGTGCTCTGAAAGTAGCGGACACCGCGAAAAACGCAGCTAACACAGCAAAGAACATAGCCAGCGCCGCAAAAAGCGCAGCCAGCGGCAACCTGCTGGGCACGTTCTCGAAGTTCAATCCCGGCCTGGCGTTCCCGTCGTTGGAAAAAATGCTGGCTGCTTTTGCCAGCGCCTTTACCCAGGGCAACCGGCTTTTCAAACTTCAGATCGGCGATGGCAAAGTGTACGGGGACAGGCTGCTGCCGCAGAGCGTGGAGGGCGTTGAGAGCCTGTCTGCCTGCTACAGATATGAAGTCACGTGCCTGTCGCCCGACGCATTCATTCCTCTGAGCGGATTGCTTGGATTGTGTGCGCAACTGGACGTCATCACCGGGGCGGGAGGCGGTATCGGCCCTATCGCGGACGACTCCCAGGACGTTACCCGCTGCGGGTTGATCACCGATGTGAAGACGCTGCCCTCTGACGGGGGGTTCGCGCGCTATAAGCTCATCATCGAAGCGCCTCTGGCACTGCTCCGCTATCGAAGGACGAGCCGGGTCTTTCAAGACATTTCAGTGCCCGAGATCGTCAGGCAGATCCTCTCGGAGCACATCGAAGCCAACAGCGCCATCGGCGTCGCGCTCGATGTCAAACTGGATCTCGTCCGGCAATACGCCCCGCGCTCGTACTGTCTCCAGTACCGGGAATCGGATCTGGCCTTCATTGAGAGGCTGCTGTTTGAAGAGGGCTTACCCTATCGCTTCGAGCACAAAGGGGGTGAGGCGCCCGCCGTCACCTTCATCGTCTTCGATGACCCCTGGGGGCTGCCGCAAACTAAACAAGAAAGTGTGCGTTTTCACCGGGTCAGCGCGACCGAGGCCCAGGACAGTCTCACCGAATGGAACGAGTTCCTGAGAATCGGCCCTGTTTCTTCCAGCCTCTCCTGCTACGAGTACAAATGCGTCCAGGTTCACGAAGTATCGGAAGAAACCGGCATCGGGAAAGGCGAGGAGAGAATTGAGATTCCGGCAGAATCCTCCTTGGAATGCTTTGATCCGCAGACCCACTATTACGGGACTGATGCCAACGACCTTGACCGCTACGCAAGCCGACGCCAGGAAGCCCTTGACCGTGAAAAAGGCGGCTATTCAGCGCAAGGCAACGTGCGCCAACTGCAAGCAGGTCTTTGGTTCGTATTGAACGGCCATCCATCCTTCGACCAGGCCAGCGCCCCAGAAGAGCGGGAGTTTGTTGCCTGCGCACTGAAATTCAGCGCCCATAACAACGTGTCGGAAGGTTTGAAACAGGCATCCCCCCTCCCGTTCCTGAAACAGGGGAGCCAGAAGCCCGGAGAAGCTGAGGAGCCTCCGTACTGGGTAGAGATCGAAGCACGCAAGCGCGGCACTCCCCTGACCCCAACATATGCTCACACGCGGCATGCCAAGCCGACCGCCCCCGGCCTACAGACGGCCACTGTCACCGGCCCGGAAAATGAAAGGGAAGTTTATACTGACGCAATGGGCCGGATAAAAATACAGTTCCACTGGCAGCGCCCCAAGGAGCACCCGGCATTCGGCGCGGACTTTGATGAGAATTCCTCCTGCTGGGTGCGTGTACAACACCAGTCGGCGGGCGCGGCCTGGGGGCACCAGTTCATCCCCCGCATCGGGCAGGAAGTGTCCGTCGATTTTTTTGAAGGCGATATTGACCGGCCAGTGGTAACGGGAGTGCAATACAACGGCAGACACCAGAACCCCTGGTTCAGTGAGGCGGGGTTGTTGCCCGCCAATCGGACGCTCTCTGGCATCAAGAGCAAGGAACACCACGGGCAACAATACGGAGAGTTGCTCTTCGACGACACCACCGAACAGGTGCGGGTTAAGTTGAGTTCCGAACACGGCAAAACGCAGTTGAACCAAGGCTACCTTACGCATCCACGGCGTGACGGAGAGGGTGAGCCGAGGGGAGAAGGCTTTGAGTTGCGCTCTGACCTCTCCGGGGCGATCCGTGCTGCGCGGGGCGTGCTCATCAGCGCCCACGGGCGTGGGATGGCCGCAGGCTACCAACTTGACCGGGCAGAACTGATCGCCCAACTGGAAACGGCGCTGGAGATCGCCAAGGCGCTTGCCAAGGACTCGGAAGCGAACGAAGCCGAAACCACCAACACCGACCCACAGAAGCGCCTGACCGACTACGTCAAGAACTGGGAAGACGGCACCAACGTCGGCAAGGCAGATCTGTCCGAGGGTAAATCCATCGCGGCCCTGACCGCTCCCGAAGGCGTGGCAGTAGCATCAGAGGCCAACATTCTGGTGGCGAGCGGGGCGAGCCAGGATTTTGTGGCCTCACAGGACGCCAACCACACGGTCGGGCAAAAGCTGCGGATGCGCGTCGGAGATGCCTTGTCGATTTTTGCGCGGCAGACCATGAAGATCATTGCCGCGCTGGGCAAAATCCGCATTGCGGCGCTTTCCAACGAAATTGAGATTGCCGCCCAAAAGAAGCTGCACTTGATCTCACTCGAAGAGATCGTGCTCGATGCGCCGAAGATCACCCTGCGGGCGCAGGGGGCCGGGGTGGAATACGGCGGCGGCATCACCAGCAAGACCACAGGGGCGCATGTGGCTCACGCCGCCAGCCACAGCGCGCCGGGCCCGGCCAGTGTCTCGCCGGAAGGCGCGCTCAAGGCGTCGCAGGTCGATTACGATCAGAAGTTACAACTGCTCTGGCAGGGCAGCGGCGAGCCCATCAAGAATCGGCAATATCGTCTGCTCCTGGAGGATGGGCGCATCCTGACGGGCACGACCGACGCAGAAGGCAATGCGGAGCAGCTCCAGAGCGAGATCAGCTTTGCCCGGTTCAAGCTCGACCTGCTACCCGAGGCGACGGCGGCGGTGAAAGCTGTTGAAATACCTTCGCAGAACGCCGAAGATAGCGAGGATGAGTATGAGTATTCCTATACGATAGAAAATGTGGATGGGACTCCCGTCGAATCCGTTGTCTATCGTATCGATGCCAATGGCGTCAAACTTTGCGAAGGAATGTTGGGGTCGGATGGCAAAACGCTTACTTTTCCGATTTCGGAAGAAGGGGAGCTAACCTTTTGGATGGAAGAGTCATGATTAAAAAGCTATTTACCAAGAAACCAGCTACTAAGTCACCCAAGAAGACTACAACGTCACCAGCACCAAAGAAAGAACTGCCATCGCCTGTGACGGAGGTCAAAAAATTGGCTGCTGCTGCCTATGGCGAGGCTTCTACTGACGACGTCCCTGACGAAATAGCAGGAATTGCTTGGGCTATTGCGAATCGGGCAAGAGCGTCCAAAAAATCAATAACTAAAATGCTGGTGAAACCGGGGTATGTTTATGCGGTGACCAAGGCTAATATACGGTACAAGAAATTGATTAACGCAAGCGAAAAAGCAATAGCCGCAGACAAAGGAATGACATTAGCGATGGAATCTGCAAAAAATGCCTCGGAGAACAATGGTACTGATCCTTCTAACGGTGCGTACTGGTGGGATGGTGATGATTTTAAAACTAATCCGAATCACGACAAGAAAAGGAGAGGTTTTCGTTATTCTGATCCATCGCATAATATTTTTGAAGTCGAAGAAAAGAGAGTCCTTGTCATTAAAACTAAAACCATAACCAACAAAAAAACCAAAGAAAGTGAGACGACAGAAGTTGGTAGATATGATTATGTTTATGAGTCGACTGCGGCTTACGGAAGTACCATTTTTTGGAAATTAGGACAAGACTTTCTGAAAGTCTCTGGCGGGAGGGATTACAATTGAAAAGAATTATTTCTACGGTTTTAATCATCCCTACGTTAACTTTCGCGTCTGGAGGTGCAGGATTTAAGGACTTTGATGAGTATTACACAATTCAGCGGCAAGCTGGCTGGGTTAAAGAATTTGACGATTTTGATAAGTATTACGCTACCCAGCAAGATAGATTATTCTCTGGTAAAGGAATAGAAATGAACATGTACCAAAATGCTAGAGGCGATGATGCTTACTTTGCTCTTGAAGATACTTCAGAAAAGTATGGTCGAAAAGTCAAAATCAAAGTTGATGCTGACCATGATACCCTATCATTTATGATAGATGGGCATATATTTGAGCCGAGACAAATAAAAATGTTTCCAGGTGAAGGTAGTATTAGTTATAGTGATTTGAGTATGGATACTGCTGTGTATTTCAAATCTGATTGGACCTGTCTGGAGGATACTCCAAAAACCGCAAGGAGTACGGGGATTGGAGATAAGTCAGTATTTTTGGTAAAAACTTCAAAAGGACACAAACCACAAGCTTGGAAACTGCCGAATCTTTATGCCTCGTGTAGTGGGATTCGCATGAAGAACGGTCAGGTCATGTTCGATAAAATTGAATACCGTTTCCAGAAAGGGAAGGACATCTCTTCATGGCTAACGAATAGCCCTTCATGCCAAGGCGCACCGATTGGTGTTTCATTCAAAGAATACATCATTCAAGGAGGAAAATTCAAGCGCACAAAGAAACCTCCGCAAAATGCGACATTTGTAGACCCGTGCGACGTCTTCAAATTTACGTTGGATAAGCCATGACGGGAGTCAAGACTTCAAGAGCGAAAACCTTGGAACTGAATACGAAAAGAGGAAAAAGGAAATGAAGCCAGACAAGATTCGCATTGCGGCCCTGTCCGACGAAAGCGAGATCAGTTTTGCCCGGTTCAAGCTCGACCTGCTACCCGAGGCGACGGCGGCGGCAAAGGAACCTCCTGCCTCGCCAGGGGAGAAGGGCGCATCGGAAGAACCGGAGGAAGTATTTGACGAGCAGATTCAAGCAATCGACGAAGAAACCGGAAAGCCTGTTCCAAATTTGGCCTATTTCATAGAATCACCAGATGGGAATACTTATTCCGGTTTTACTGACACTAACGGTCTATGTGAAAGAGTCACCACTGATGAAACTAAGGCACTTAGCGTATGGTTTGGCGATGAAGCAGAAGAAAAGAAAGGGAGTGTATGATGGCTGGCGAGTCTAAAGTATTAACTAACACAACCAAAGATTCCGTTGCGCAGGTGAAGTATAAACGGAAAGTACGCATTCTGCTTTGGGGTGGTGCGTCGGAAACTGGAGATAATTCGGCATTTCTATTTGCAAAAAATAATGTGTTACGCGAGTACAGAAACATGGATAGCGGTAAATATGATTTTATTGAAAAACAGATAAAAGTAGCTAAAGATATTGTCGAAACAATCAATGCTCAAGAAGATGATGCTATTCGCCCATTGGACATATGGTCTCATGGAGGCCCTGCGGCTCTTTATATTACTACGGCATCCCCAAGACCCAAAGGTGATGTGCCGTGGTATAAGTCTTGGTCATATACAGCAGAGAGGTGGCTTATTCATAATTCGAGCCTATATTTTAGCCGCGCAAGGATGATTGTGAATGCAGCGGGGTGGACTTCAGGGTCAGCACTTGTTGGCGATATAAAGTTTGCAAAATTTGCAAATAATGCAAAAGTGGAATTACACGGATGCCGTACAGCCGAGGAAGGAGATGATAATATTGCCTCAGAATTTTCAAGACTCCTATTAGAAGCAGGAAAGGTGAATTCTGCCGTGATCGGGAGTGCAGAGAAATCAAATCCAAATATTAAAGGGGCAAAAACAACGAATGTAGAACAAGATTATCGGCACGGAAGAAGGGCTATTTACAAGCAAGGAAAACGTTTGCGTGAAACAAAGCAAAAAGGCGCAATTAGTGAAAAGGAGCTTGAAGATGCGAAATAAACAACGTCTCATGATAGCGTTTTTATTGGTAGTTTCTTTTCTATCTGGCATTGCTGCTGTAATGCTCTATCCGTTTAATGTGTCTCAAAACAGCGTTACAATTGATGTGCGGGATATGCGATACGCTTGTGGAGACTGTTTTGTCAGGTTTGGTGTTATAAACACTTATGATGAAGGCGGCAAAATAATAGACAATTTTGAAGACACTGACAGTCGCTCATTATACAGATTTAACGGATGGGACATAATTATTGTGTATAAAGGTAATAGCAATTTTCTCCAAAGTTATCAAGAGGAGCTTTATCAAAAGGACGAATATTGCTCATGGCCTGTTTTCCGTTTGAAAGGGCAGTTTAAGCGTAAGTTAATTAATAATTTAATTTGGGAAGGCAATGGTTATGACGGGCTGTATTTTGACGCCACTTCCGGAGTGTCAATCAACAATGACCCGGAATGTAAGGCAGTCCCGCAAGAAACAATGCTGCCCTAATACCCATATGTTTATCTTCCATAAGTTTTTAGCCATACTTCTGCTGGTTACAGCCCCTGATGTTGTAGGGGGCACGGAAAGCCGTTCCCGAGAATTTGTTGACGAAGGAATTTATAGATTGAGGGTGCGTGAAATTGCTCAGAATTTTTTGAACGACTTCAACGAAAAGAACGGCACTCACTGGCTTGCCTGGAATGTCGAAATGAAGTCCCTGGTTCCCGCTTGTACTGTGCCGTTGCAGATTGAATGGGTGCCAGAAAAGAGCGATTCCAGAGACAAGGAATTGATAGTTCAGTGCACAAAAACTATCAATAATGTAAAGTGGTCTGTATCAGTTCCGGTACGCGATGCGGGAACCACTTACAGCATAGAAATAAGTCGACATAGAAGCGATATTCACGGGCTTTACGAAATACGGCAAGAGGCGCAGACATTTGTCGCAGACTATAACAAAAAGAATAAATCACACTGGACTGCACTAGATCCGGACTTAAGAATTTTAGTGCCTAAATGCGCCGATCCTCTCATTATTGAATGGGGTGATGCAGGCAAAATTATAAACGGTTATGCTGTGCGAAATATTGTTGCGACTTGCAAGAATATTACAGAAAAAAGGCACCAGGATTGGAATGTCCGTGTCCCCGTTGCTTGCGATTTACCACCTGACAGTCAAAACATTCAATGCCATTACAACAACCTGCGCCAAGCCGCACTTCGACCGGGACGGTGGCTCCGGTCGACCTGCTACCTCTAACCACCTGAGTGGAAAGAAATCACATCATGGGAAATACAATAGACCAGAGATTTGCCAGCCAGACCGTTCGGCATGATGGCACCCAGTCTTGTCATGGGAACCTGTCCCAATCCGCCATGCCCACCAAGCAGATTTTCAGTTACACCCCAAACCGGGTGATCCCCATCATCTTCCTGCACGGCATTTTGGGAGGCAGGTTGCGGCTGACGAAAGAAAACCAGGAAAAGCTGAAAAAGAAAGACTCCGTGTCATATGACCCCGACGATAAGCTCGGGATGGTAAAAGGACTCGGAAGGATGGATGCCAAAGAACGGCAATTGATGTTCAACCCCAACGGGTGCGAGATCGACTCCTACGACACTTTGCCCGATGCCAAGGCCCGTGCCGACTACCTCAAGAGAAGCAAGGTCTCGGTGGATACGAATTCCCCCTTTCTGTGTGACGATACCTCGTCAGCCCCCAACGCGAAAACCGCCAGGGAAAAAGCCTGTGAGCGGGGTTGGGGTGAGTTGAATTTCAATTCTTATGGTGTCATCCTCAACCGGATGGAGTTGATGATGAACCGCAGGATGCCCAATGGCGAGCTAAACCCGGAGTGGAAAAAAATCATCGGTGTCGACCCTAAAACATGGGGGAACGAGGGGAAAACACCGGATTCACCGGGGGAGTTAAAGCCCCTTACAGAAGACGACCTGAAAAAGGTTGGCGGTGAAAAAGAATGCTGGTTCCCCGTCCATGCAGTGGGTTACAACTGGGTGCGCTCCAACACGGTGGAATCAAAATACGTCGCCAAGCGCATCAAGGCGATCATGACCAAATACACAACCCAGCTCATGGAATGTAAAAAAGTCATTGTCGTGACGCATTCGATGGGCGGCATTGTTGGTCGGGCGCTATGCCATCCGAAATACGGAAACATACAGGACTTGATACTGGGCGTCGTGCACGGGGAGCAGCCCGCGATGGGGGCTGCCGCGGCCTACTACCGGATGCTGGCCGGTTTCGAGTACCCGGATCACCTCAGCAGTTTCAATCCGGACAAACAATTTGGCGAGATCACATCGGATGTGCTCGGCAGCAAAGGCTCCTTGGTGACAGTCATCCTGGCCAACGGCGGGGGTGGGCTGGAGTTGCTGCCCAGCCGCGACTACGGCAACAAGTGGCTGCGGGCTTCCACCAAAGACTATTGGCGAATGGCGTTGCCAGAGAATGGCGATCCCTACGAAGAGATTTATAAAAAGGAGGGTAAGGAAGCCTGGTGTGGGTTGCTGCGCGAGAAATGGATCAATCCGGCAGGTGTAAAAGAAGGCAGCAGTCTTGAGAAGACAAGAGAATTGTTAGATCAAGCCAAAGCGTTCCACGAGAACATTTCCAGGACCTACCACCCCGTAACCTATGCACACTGGGGGTGCGATTCCAAGCGCCCCGCCTTCCGCAATATATGGTGGAGAGTCGAAGACTTGAAGCATCCCGCAACACTTCCGGGAACACTATTAGATCGCCAATATAGAAGGGCTACGGATAAAGAAGTTGATGGTGTTAACCCCGCTGAATGGCGGCTCTACGATTACCCTGATTCCTTTGAGAGCAGGGAGATATATGGAAGGGCGCTACCGCTCTACCTCGATAATCCCCGTAGCATCGTAGATGGCACCGGTAAAAAAACGAATGATACTCCCGAACACCCGCGCTTTTTTCAAGTCGGAATGTCCCCTCCTGAGGCCCCAGGAGACCAGACTGTGCCCCAGCACTCGGCAGAGCATCAGGCGGAATTCGGGAATTTGAAAGGGATTTTTCGGCAGAAAGGTTACGAGCATCAGACGAGCTACCAGGATGAGAATGCGATTGCCGCCACCCTGTACAGCATTGTCCTGATTGCCAAGACCATGCAATGGTAAAGAAAAAACCTTTCTGGCTGGCTGTCCTGGCATTCATCGTGCTGGTCGGCGCTGTCAAAATTTTCCAGCCCTCTCCTTATCATCCTGACAGGACACCCAAAATGGACAACATCCCGCCGAAAATAGAGGCTTTGTTCAAGAGCACCAAGCCCGTCTGCTTTGGCCGCTTCATCATCGACGTGCCTGAGAAGGCAAAGGTGGTTTGGGGAACGGCCACCGTACCTTACGATCTGGAAGTCTATCCCGATCAGGGGCACATCATTAAAGCGGAAATTAAAGCCAAGATTGATAAGATCACCGAAGAGAAACACCGCTCAGAGCCTTCGATGCTGAAAGAGGTGATTGATAGCGTGAATAGTGACAGCAAAATTGTAGTGGGTTACGAAAACTTTATGAGCAAAAATCTATACCAACTGTATTCCTATATCCGGCTAGATAAAACGGCTTTTGTACAGTCGATTCCGAGTGCGTTAATCAAAGACGAAGCAAAATATAAAAGGCTCACAGAAGAACTATTAAGTATTGCCCGCCGCCTGCGCTTGCGGGCAGAAACAGAAATCCCCGACGAGCAGGGCATCTGCATTGAAGAGGGTTTTATTCCTTTTCCGCTGGACTACGACCACGAAGTCATCCGCGTAGGATTCCGTTTCCCGGAAGTCCCGGACGTGACTTTTTCAATAGAAACTTACAGTATGTCCGAACCCAGCAGAGAAGACACATTGGCCTCCGCGTGGGAACTGGGCCAGGAGGCGGCTTCATCGGCGGGGCAAAGCCGCCTGTTCGCGCGCATCAAAAAACTGCGCTGGGGGGACCGCGTCATCGGGCAGTGGGAAGGCGCGGAAGGGCTAATGCGCCTGCCAAGCGACGGGCTTGAGCCGGAGACGCATGAATTCCAGTTCAAGACGCCCGGCGTGGGCAAAGACCTGCTGCGCCCTGCCGTCACGCTCAAACTTTA
>WRJU01000238.1 GCA_009778425.1 Pseudomonadota bacterium | reverse complement strand
TCTCCTTTTCTCTCAGGAAAACAAAGTCAAGGTTAACGAAATTTACTCACTGTGAACAGGGGGAGGATGATCTTTTTGTTAGCGGTTCTTAGCCGCTTTCCGTTCCGCGAGCCGTTTGCCTTATTGCGGCGGCATCGAACATATCAGTGACAATGTGTCTGCATCTCGCTTCGCTTGGAAGTCTTCTTCGTTCTGTCGAATTGATGGGGCAGTTGTTGGCGCGAGAAGCGAAAGCATGGCGTAATAAGAGGCGCTAGCTGTTTAGTCCCGGCATTTGGTGGATCGTGTTCATGATGAATCGTTCTGGTTCAGCTGTCCAGATTTTGCAGAGGTACTCGTAGGGGGTCAGGCCGTCAAGGGTCTTTAGGCGGCGGGCATAGTTGTAAGCCAGGATGAAGTCGTGCAGGTGGTTTTCAAGCTGCTGATGGCTGTCGTAGTGGTAACGTTTGACCGTGGCCTCCTTAATGGTGCGGTTCATCCGCTCAAGCTGGCCATTCGTCCAGGGATGCTTGACTTGAGTCAGCCTGTGCTCAATGGACAGTTCGCGGCAAGTCCGACCAAAGATGTGTTCAAAGGCGTATTTGTCCCGTTTTCTGTTGGTAAATTGGATGCCGTTGTCAGTCAATACCGTGTGGATGGCATACGGTAATGCCTGGGCAAGCCGATGCAGGAACTGGGCAGCCTCCATCTTGCCGGCACTCGGATGCAGCTCGACGTAGGCAAACTTGCTGGTGCGGTCAATGGCCACGAACAGATAGAGCCGGCCTTGCGCTGTCTGGACTTCAGCAATGTCCATATGGAAGAACCCAATCGGGTAACGCTTGAATTTCTTCTTGGCGGGCCTGTCGCCTTCCATCTCAGGCAAGCGGGAGATGCCGTGGCGTTGCAAGCAACGGTGCAGGGAAGAGCGGCTCAGGTGCGGGATCGTCGGCTGGAGCGCGTACAGGCAATCATCCAAGGGGAGCAGACTGTGCCGACGGAATGCCACGATGATGGCCTCTTCTTCCACGGACAGCACACTTGAGTGCGGCTGCCTCGGGCCTGTGGGCAAATCGCTAACCGACTGGCGCCTTTTCCATTTGGCGACCGTTTTGGGGTTGATGCCGTAGCGGCCCGACAAGGCCCTTATGCTCTCTTGACTATGCTGTATCGCTCGACGCACCGCCTCTGTCGTGGTGGCGCTGCCGTGTAGAACTTGTCCCATAACGCATCCTTGCATTCAATCGAAGAGATTGTGCCACCAAATGCCGGGACTAAACAGGTAGTGTCTGGTGGTATCAGCACTTCGGCGCTTGCCAGCTCCTTTAACCCTCCCCCGTCGAGTTGCGCCGCCAACTCATCCACCCGTCGGTGTTCATCGCGCAACCACGCCACGAAGTCAGCCACTGGCAGGCATTCGGCCGATTCCGGTTCGTTGCTGTCGAAGAAGTTGACCCAGTGGTTTTCCGCCACATCGTCCTTCATTCGAGCCACAGCTTTACGCGCCAGCGCCTGTGCACCTTCCAGCGAGGTACCCTGGCTGCGCAGTAGCTTCTCCAGCGCTTCCACGGGTTCGATGTAGGGAGCGCGCTGCCCGGCGGGTGGCTCCAGTAGGGAGAATGTTTCTCTCCACCAGAGATCCTTGGGGACTTCAATCAAACCGCAAATGAGTGCCACCACGTTCGGCTCCAGATCCGAAACGGGCAATGCCTTCATCAATGCAGCAATATTGACCATCGTTTATCCTTTGTTCCCTCTGAGATGTGGCTAGGCGCAGGCTCAACCGTTTACTACTATAGCCTTCGGCACCAGAAACGCTAACTGGCCTATGCCTGAGGTCGCCTGGTGATACTATCCCACCTGCCATGACCGACAAGTTCTTCAAAGAGCCCATTCTCAACTCGCCCTACGCGTATCCGGCGCGGCATTGGGAACTGGACGGCAATGGTCAACCGACGCAGAGAATTGTCGACAGCCGCCGTCGGGCCGACTTCATTACCCCGATTCCGAAGCCGCGCAAGAAGAAAGGCGAACAAGCCAGCCTGCTGTTCGATGAAGGCAAAGGCCTGTCCACCACCGAACAGGCTTACGACCACACCGCCATCATCAATGCCGTCCGGCAGGAAGTGGATGCGTGGCGCAAGTTGCCCCAAGCCCAATGGCGGGTCACGCCGGAAACCGCCCGTCTGTTGGAGCACTGGCGCAACCACCACATGTTTATGGGCGTGCGACCGTTCTTCTGTCAGGTCGAGGCCGCCGAAACCGCCATCTGGCTGACCGAGGTGGCACCGCAGCTCGGCAAAAACGGCGAACGATTTCTGGATCATCTTGCCAAGAGCAATGCCAACGCCAATCCCGGCCTGATGCGTCTGGCGCTGAAGCTGGCCACCGGCGCGGGCAAAACCACGGTCATGGCTATGCTCATCGCCTGGCAAACGGTCAATGCCGTGCGCCGCCCACAAAGCAGGAAGTTCACCCGTGGCTTCCTGCTGGTTACGCCGGGCTTGACCATCCGCGACCGCCTGCGCGTGCTGCTGCCCAACGACCCGGACAGCTACTATGCCAGCCGCGAAATCGTCCCGCGCGACATGTTGCCGGATCTGGAACGCGCCAAGATCGTCATCACCAACTACCACGCCTTCAAGCTACGCGAGCGCATCGATTTGTCCAAAGGTGGCCGCCGCCTGCTGCAAGGGCGCGACGGCGTGGCACTGAACACACAGGAAAGCGAAGGCCAGATGTTGCAGCGGGTCATGCCGGAGTTGATGGGCATGAAGAACATCCTCGCCATCAACGACGAGGCCCACCACTGCTACCGCGAAAAACCCGACGCCGAAGACGACGACCTCGACAGCGACCAGAAAGCCGAAGCCAAGGAAAACAACGAAGCCGCGCGTCTGTGGATTTCCGGCCTCGAAGCCGTAGGCCGCCAACTCGGTCTGCAACAGGTCATCGATCTTTCGGCCACGCCATTCTTCCTCGCCGGTTCCGGTTATGCCGAAGGCACGCTGTTCCCGTGGACGATGAGCGACTTCTCGCTGATGGATGCCATTGAGTGTGGCATCGTCAAGCTGCCGCGCGTGCCGATTGCCGACAACGTGCCCGGCGAAGAAATGCCGAAATTCCGCGAACTGTGGAAGCACATCGGCAAGAAGATGCCGAAAAAGGGACGCGGCAAGAACGCCCAACTCGATCCGCTGTCCATCCCGGTGGAATTGCAGACTGCGCTGGAAGCCCTGTACGGCCACTACCGCAAAACCTTCGATCTTTGGAAAGAGGCGAAGGTCAAGGTGCCGCCCTGCTTCATCATCGTCTGCAACAATACCTCCACCTCCAAGCTGGTGTTCGACTACATCTCCGGCTTCGAGCGCAAGAACGACGATGGCTCGGCGACGCCAGTGCCCGGTCGGCTGGAACTGTTCCGCAACTACGATGAGTTTGGTAACCCGCTGGCGCGCCCCAACACGCTCTTGATCGACAGCGAGCAACTGGAATCCGGCGAGGCGCTGGACAACAACTTCCGTGGCATGGCGGCCGATGAAATCGGACGCTTCCGCCGCGAGATCATTGAGCGCACCGGCGACCACAAGCGCGCCGATGCCATCACCGATGCCGACCTGCTGCGCGAAGTGATGAACACCGTCGGCAAGGATGCCCGACTGGGCGAACAAATCCGCTGCGTGGTGTCGGTGTCCATGCTCACCGAAGGCTGGGACGCCAACACCGTCACACACGTGCTCGGCGTGCGCGCCTTCGGCACGCAACTGCTGTGCGAACAGGTCATCGGCCGCGCCCTGCGCCGCCAAAGCTACGAAACCAACGATGAGGGCCTGTTCAACGTCGAATACGCCGACGTGCTGGGTATTCCCTTCGACTTCACCGCCAAACCCGTCATCAGCCCGCCGCAGCCACCGCGCGAAACCGTGCTGGTCAAAGCGGTGCGCCCGGAACGCGACGCGCTGGAAATCCGCTTTCCGCGCGTGCAGGGCTATCGCGTGGAACTGCCGGAAGATCAGCTCGAAGCCGCGTTCAACGACGACCACCATCTGGTGCTCACGCCCGACCTCGTCGGCCCGTCCATCACCCGCAATGCCGGAATCATCGGCGAAGCCGTGGACTTGAATCTGGAGCATCTGGGCGACATGCGCCCATCCACATTGCTGATGCACCTGACCAAGCGCCTGCTCTACACCAAGTGGCGCGATTTGGGTGAAGAACCCCGCATGAACCTGTTCGGTCAGTTGAAGCGCATCACCCGCGTGTGGCTGGAAACCTGCCTGCAATGCAAGGGCGATACTTACCCGGCGCAACTGATGTATCAGGAACTGGCGGACATTGCCTGCGAGCGCATCACCAAGGCCATCACGGCGAAAGAACTGGAAAAAGGCCGCGCGGTCAAGGCCATCCTTGACCCGTACAATCCTGTTGGCAGCACTTTGCATGTGCGCTTCAACACTTCGCGTGACCAACGCTGGGAGACGCCCGGCCCGCCGCCAAAGTGCCACATTAACTGGGTCATCCTCGACAGTGATTGGGAGGCCGAATTCTGCCGCGTGGCGGAAAGCCACCCCAAGGTGCTGCGCTATGTAAAGAACCACAACCTCGGGCTGGAAGTGCCGTACCGCTTCGGCTCGACCAACCGCCTTTACCTGCCGGACTTCATCGTGCAGGTGGACGACGGCCACGGCGCGGACAATCCTTTGAACCTGATTGTCGAAATCAAGGGCTACCGGCGCGAAGACGCGAAGGAAAAGAAATCCACGATGGACGCCTATTGGATTCCCGGCGTCAACAATCTCGGTTCTCACGGACGCTGGGCTTTCGCAGAATTCTGCGACGTGTACGAAATGCAGGAAGACTTTACGCAGAAGGTGCAGGCGGAGTTCGACAAGATGTTGGCCCAAGCATCGAACATGGCCACGGGAGGCGGCTGATGGTGACGAAGAAAACCAGCAAGGCCGTGGCGCGGAACACCGCGCTCGCCCCCGTGCAGGCGACTGTGCCGCTGCTGGCCGACATCCGCGCCCTGGTGGAAGCCGCGCATCAACATGTGGCGCAGACGGCCAACGCCACACTGACGATGCTGTATTGGAACATCGGTCATCGCATCGGTGTGGAACTGCTGCGGAAAGAGCGCGCACCCTACGGGCAGGAGATTGTCTCCACAGTGAGTAGAGAATTGACGCTGGCCTACGGCAACAGCTTCTCCGAGAAAAACCTGCGCCGCATGATGCAATTCGCCGAGGTCTATCCCGATGAGCAGATTGTCGTATCGCTGATACGACAATTGAGCTGGACGCACTTCATTGCCCTCATTCCGCTGCAAGACCCGCTTCAGCGCGAGTTCTACGCCTGCATGTGCGCCACCGAACGCTGGAGCGTCCGCACCCTGCGCGAGCGCATCGGCTCGATGCTCTACGAGCGCACTGCCATCTCACGCAAACCGCGCAAGCAGATCGAGCAGGAGCTGGCCACGCTGCGCGATGCCGAGCAGATGACCCCGGCGCTGCTGTTGCGCGACCCGTATGTGCTGGATTTCCTCGGCCTGCGCGACACATGGGCCGAAAGCGATCTTGAAGCCGCCATTGCCCGCGAGATGGAAGCCTTCCTGCTGGAACTGGGCGCGGGCTTTTCCTTCGTCGCGCGGCAAAAGCGCATCCAGTTGGACGATGACGATTTCTACATCGACCTGCTGTTCTACAACCGTCTGCTGCGCCGCTTGGTGGCGGTCGAACTGAAGATCGGCTCGTTCAAGGCCGCCTACAAGGGGCAAATGGAGTTGTATCTGCGCTGGCTGAACCAGCACGAACGGCAGCCCGGCGAAGAACCTCCGCTGGGCATCATCCTCTGCACCGGCGGCAAGCGCGAGCAGATCGAACTGCTGGAACTGGGTGCCGCAGGCATTCACGTCGCCCAATACCTGACGCAGTTGCCGCCGCGTGAACTGCTGATGAGGCGATTGCACGAAGCCGAAAGCCGTGCGCGTGAATTGCTGGATCGGCACGAGCCAGCGCAGTCCGCAAAACCCACCATCGCCAAGAAGAACCGGAAAGGCCGCTGACATGGCAACCAGAAAAACCACACCCAAATCTAAACTGGCCGTCGAACACCTCACCCACAGCGAAGCCAAACGCAAGAACATCCCCACCGTCGAGCACCAGCCGGTGATGGAACGCAACGAGCAGGCGCCGGTAAAGGTGACGTATCCGCGCGGCGACAATGGGCTGGACAAGGAAAAGGCACAGCGCAACCCCGACATCGACCCGCAACTGGTGTGGCGTGGCAAGGATCGGCAGGATTGGTCTGATCTCGTCGTCAACGCGCCGCCGCTCTACATCCAGGAGAAGGTGAAGCCCAAGGTGCTGATCGACGACCTGCGCCGAGCCAGCGAGGCCGCTGCGCCGCAGGCGGGCGGCACGGCGGATTTGTTCGGCGACTTCAACGGCCTGCCGGAAGGGGCGGACAGGACGGAGTTCTACCAGCACGAGGGGCGTTGGCAGAACCGTTTTATCCTCGGCGACAGCTTGCAGGTGATGGCAAGTCTGGCCGAGCGCGAGGGGCTGCGCGGCAAGGTGCAGTGCATCTATTTCGATCCGCCCTATGGCATCAAATTCAACAGCAATTTCCAGTGGTCAACCACCAGCCGCGATGTGAAGGATGGCAATGCGGATCACATCACGCGCGAGCCGGAGCAGGTGAAGGCGTTCCGGGATACGTGGCGCGATGGGATTCATTCGTATCTGACGTATTTGCGCGATCGGTTGATGGTGGCGCGGGATTTGTTGACGGATTCGGGGTCGATCTTTGTGCAAATTGGGGATGAGAATGTGCATCGGGTTCGGGGGGTGATGGATGAGGTGTTTGGGGATGAGAATTTTGTAAGTCAAATCGGATACCACTCAACGTCTGGATCAACATCTGATTTTTTGTCAAACCCGAAGAATTATGTTTTGTGGTATGCGAAACAGATTGAAAAAGCAAAATTTAAGCGACTTTTTGTTGAACGTACTTTTGACATCACAAATCCAGGACCATGGCAAATAGTAGAAAAAAATAATGTCCAGTACCGACTCACTGAATTTATAGAGAGAGGAAACAATGTTGATAGCTCCACACGTATTATTCGAATGGGGGATGCAACCTCACAAAGGCAAGGGCGCGAAGCAGGCGACACCTCAGCCATGGGCTTTCCGTTTCCGTTTGAAGGGAAAATATTTCGTCCATCAGGTACACGTGGATGGTCAACCACTGAACCCGGTATGCATAGAGCTGCGCGTGCGGGCAGACTTTATGGGGGAGGTCAGTCTTTAAGTCTTGTGCGTTATTTTGACGAATCCCCATATTTTCCACTAAATAGCTCGTGGGAAGATACTGGCGGAACTGTTGGTTCCGACAAGATTTACGTGGTTCAAACTAACGTCAAGGTCATCCATCGCTGTATCTTGCTAACCACCGACCCCGGCGACCTCGTCCTAGATCCCACCTGCGGCTCCGGCACCACCGCCTACGTCGCCGAACAATGGGGCCGCCGCTGGATCACGGTTGACACCTCCCGCGTCGCGCTCGCCCTTGCCCGCGCCCGCCTCATGGGCGCACGCTACCCATTCTACCTGCTCGCCGACAGCCGCGAAGGCCAGAAAAAGGAAGCCGAAGTCACCCGCAGCGTGCCGTCCTCGCAACCCGTGTACGGCAACATTGCCCACGGCTTCGTCTATGAGCGCGTGCCGCACATCACCCTGAAATCCATCGCCAACAATGCCGAGATCGACGTGATCTGGGAACGCTGGCAGGAAAAATTGGAGCCGCTGCGCAGGGAACTTACGAAACTGGTCGAAAAGCAATGGCAGGAATGGGAAATACCGCGTGAGATAGAGCCATACATACCATCCTGGCTGACTGGCACATTTCAGGAACGTGTTGGCTTTGACACGGTTGATCGCCAGGCTCAGGTAAAAAGAATTAAGGAACTGCACGCCGACTGGTGGCAAGCTCGCATCAATCGGCAAAAAGAAATCGACGCCTCCATCGCCGCCAAGGCCGAGTTCGAGTACCTCTACGACAAACCCTACGACGACAAAAAGAAAGTGCGCGTCGCCGGCCCCTTCACCGTGGAATCGCTCAGCCCGCATCGCGTGCTCGGCGTGGATGAAGACGGCGAACTGATCGACGGCGTAGCCGAGGCACAGGCCGAATACGGGCGCGACTTCAACGCCATCATTCTGTAAACCCTGAAAACCGCTGGCGTGCAGCAGGCGCACAAGGACGACAAGATCGAATTCACCGCGCTGGAACCGTGGCCGGGCGAAGGCTATGTCTGTGCCGTCGGCACCTACCTTGAAGGCAACAACCCCAAACGCGCGGGCATCTTCATCGGCCCGGAATTTGGCACCGTGTCGCGTCAGGACTTGGTGGCCGCCGCGCGTGAGGCGGGCGACGCCAATCTGGACGTGCTCATCGCCTGTGCCTTCAGCTTTGATGCCATGTCCACCCAGTTCGAAAAACTGGGCCGCATCCATGTGCTGAAAGCGCGCATGAACGCCGACCTGCACATGGCCGAAGACCTGAAGAACACCGGCAAGGGCAATCTGTTCGTGATCTTCGGCGAGCCGGATGTAGATATTCTGGACCGCCACGGCATGAGCCTCATCAGGCGCGAAGGCGGGCGCGACATCGTCACCGTCCCGGCGGGTGAGGAGATGCGTGTGAAGATCAACGGCGTAGACGTATTCCACCCCAACACCGGCGAAGTACGCAGCGACTCGGCCTCCGGCATCGCCTGCTGGTTCATCGACACCGACTATAACGAAGAAAGCTTCTTCGTCCGCCACGCCTACTTCCTCGGCGCGAACGACCCGTACAAGGCACTGAAAACCACGCTGAAAGCCGAAATCAACGAAGAAGCGTGGGCGTCGCTCAACAGCGACACCTCGCGCCCCTTCCCCAAACCAGGCACGGGTCGCATTGCAGTGAAGGTCATCAACCACCTGGGGGATGAGGTGATGAAGGTTTTTAGGGTAAGCTAACGGCCATGACCGTAGAGCCGCTTACTTTGCACAACCCACCGATCGTTGAGGCCGTACTCGACATTGAGTGCGATTTTGCGTCCAGCCAATCAATCGCTGACCTGGAAAAACAGGCCGCCGAGAAGCTCCGTGATCGCTACCCGAAGTCTCGCAGGCAATTTACCCAGCAATTCATCATGGAATTCAGCGCCAGCCCGCCTGCCGAAAGCGATATGCCAGTTCCTAGCGTAAGCGCCTTGCAGTTCGCTCATGACGATGGGAAGCAACTCATTCAATTCCGGGATACGGGCTACTCATTCAATCGTCTGGCTCCCTACAGATCTCTTGATGAGTATCTCCCGGAGATTCAGAGGACATGGGATATTTTCCGCGAGTTGTTTGTACCGATCTTGATTCGGATGGTACGGCTACGTTATATCAACCGCCTGAAGCTGCCGTTAGACAAATCAAAGATCGAATTGAACGAGTACCTCAAGGTCGGCCCCCGGTTGCCGGATGAGGATAGCCAATCTCTTTTCGGGTTCCTGAACCAGCATCAAATGTTTGAAAAAGAGACGGGGCATCTCATTACAACCGTACTGATGGCTGAGGAAGTGAAAGACGACAAGTTGTTGCCTGTTATATTCGACAACATGGTTGCCGCCCCAGTTGATACCGATCCTGCCGATTGGCCAAAGATCGAGGCTACCATTCAGTCACTAAGGGATCTGAAAAACAAAGTTTTCTCCGGTACGTTGACAGAAAAATGCTTGCACCTGTATCGATAAATCCTGCACCCGCGTCCTCCCGCGTCGGCTATCCCGCGCTGAAGAAGAATGCTTATTCTTCTAGCGCCATCTCCGCAGAGGTTTTACGTCTTGCCGACTATGCAAAAAAACTGATTGGCGATAGCGTTTACAGTTCGTCGGATCTCCCACAAGAGGACGTTTCGGTCGATGTCGACAAGAAAAACACCATCTCGGCGAGGTTCGATGAGATTGCAAAAATTCAAGACGGCTGGTTCGAGGGCGGTGGGCTGGCACCCGATGCCGACAAGCTAACACTCGTCTCCGAGAAGCTAATCGCCGACTATCCCAGTAAATTGCCCATTCCGCAGATAGCGCCCAAGCAGGACGGAAACCTGCTGCTCGAATGGAAAGCCGAAGGCGACCCCTCACTGGACATTGACTTGACCGCCTTACAGGCAAGTTTCCACGTCTTTGGTGCGAATGGCGAAGACGTGGAGCACGATTTCAACCTCGATACCGTCGGTTGGGAGTCGTTGTTCGCTTTTTTGGGGGACAACATCAAGGCTCACCAAGCATGAACGAACAAACCTTGCTGTTGCGTCAAGTGCATCCGGAATTTTTTCCCGAAGGCGAAGTCACCAGCCAAGCTTTTTTTCCGTTCCCGAAGGACGAAGGGAAGTTGTCTGTCGATGATGGCGACCGGGTCACGGCGGAAGATTCGTACCGGCACTACACGGTGAATCTGGGCTTGAAGTCTGTGGGCGTTTGGGCCGTCAACGGTGCAGAAGTTGTCTCAGCCAGGTTGACGTTTCGTCCTGATCCAGTTGCCGGAAACGAGGCGCATTCGGTTATTGATTTTGGCGCACTCGCCGAAAAAGAATGCAGAAAACTGGCAAAGCGTTTGAAGAAATTCGCGCTAGATCGCGGCTGCTTGTATCGCGCCGCGTGATCTCCGTCAGGTAGCGACTGATGAACTTCCGCATCGCCGACACCTTCACCAACAGCCTTGCCCGCCTCACCGGCGAGGAGCAAAAGGCTGCAAAGACCACGGCCTTCGACTTGCAGGTTGATCCTACCGGCAAAGGACACAGCTTCCACAAGCTCGACCATGCCAAAGACCCGAACTTCTGGTCGGTGCGCGTCAGCCGCGATATTCGCCTGATTGTCCACAAGACGGCAAGTAGCCTGCTGTTGTGCTTCGTCGGCCACCACGACAAAGCCTACGAATGGGCCGAGCGGCGCAAGCTGGAGGCGCACCCCACCACAGGCGCGGCGCAACTGGTGGAAATACGCGAGCGAGTAGAGGAAATTCTCGTTCCGAAATACGTCGAAGCAGTTTATCCAGCCAAGCCAAAGCCCACGCTGTTCAGCAAGTACAGTGACGCGCAGTTGCTGGCTTACGGCGTGCCGCCAGAGTGGCTGGCCGATGTGAAAACCGCCGACGAAGACGCACTGCTGGAACTGGCCGACCATCTGCCTAGTGAAGCCGCCGAGGCGTTGCTGGAACTGGCGACTGGCGGCACGCCCGCCTTGCCGGAAGTTGCGGGCAAGGGTGTAGACCCATTCCTGCACCCGGACGCACAGCGCCGTTTCCGCGTCATGTCGGATATGGAGGAATTGCAGCGGGCGCTTGAATTCCCGTGGGACAAGTGGTCAGTGTTCCTGCACCCGGCGCAACGTCAGTTGGTAGAGCGCGGTTACAATGGCCCGGCGCGCGTATCCGGTTCGGCGGGCACGGGCAAGACCGTGGTGGCCTTGCATCGCGCCGCGCATCTGGCGGAGAAGAACGAGGACAGCCGCATCCTGCTGGCAACCTTTTCCGGTACGCTGGCCAACGTGCTGCGCACGCAGTTGTTCCGCCTGGTTTACAACCGACCGAAGCTGGCCGAACGCATCGACGTGGCTGCGATGGATGACATTGCGCTGCGCCTGGTCGACAAGCAGCGCGGCAAACCGAAGCTCGCTACACGCGACGACATTGCGGCCCTGATCGCCACAGTCAGCAAGGAAGTGTCCGGGTTGAAGTCTTCCACCAACTTCCTGCTGGCTGAATGGGAAGATGTGGTGGACCCGTGGCAGTTGAAAACGTGGGAAAACTATCGGGACGCCAAGCGGCTGGGCCGCAAGACCCGCCTGCCGGAAGCGCAACGCCAGTTGCTGTGGGAAGTATTTTCGCGCGTGCTCGCGACACTAAAAGCCGAAGACAAGATAACTCACGCCGGGTTGTTCACCCACTTGGCGGAGGCCATTGCCCAACGCGAGCATCCGCCGTTCGATTTCATCGTGCTGGACGAAGCGCAGGATGTCAGCCCGGCACAGTTAAAGTTCCTTGCGGCGATGGCGGCGGGCCGCCCCAATGCCTTGTTCTTCACCGGCGATCTGGGTCAGCGCATTTTCCAGCAACCGTTCTCATGGAAATCTCTTGGCGTGGACGTGCGCGGGCGTTCGCGCACCTTGCAGATCAACTACCGCACATCCCACCAGATTCGTTCGCAAGCAGACAAACTGCTGGGGCAGGAAGTGTCCGATGTGGACGGTAACGCTGAATCCCGCAAGGGCACTATTTCGGTGTTCAACGGTCCAGATCCGATCTTGCGCACCTTCAAGGACGCAGCAGCGGAATCGGCGGCGGTCGGGCAATGGCTGATGGATCGCGTCGGCGATGGCGTACAGCCGCATGAGATTGGCGTGTTCGTCCGCTCAGAAAACGAATTGCCGCGCGGCTTCGCCGCAGCCGCCGCGGCGGGACTGAGACATACGGTGTTGAGCCGCGACATTTCCACGGTCGAAGGCAGCGTTAGTGTCAGCACGATGCATCTGGCCAAAGGTCTTGAATTCCGCACGGTGGCAGTGATGGCCTGCGACGACGAAATCATCCCCTCGCTGGAGCGCATCGAGTCGGTAGCCGACGAATCCGAATTGCATGAAGTCTATGCCACCGAACGCCATCTGCTCTACGTTGCCTGCACCCGCGCCCGCGACCATCTGTACGTATCGGCGGTCAAGCCAGCCTCGGAATTCCTTCAGGACTTGCAGTTCAACAGGTGAATTCTGGATACCCTCATGGCACAGGTGCGTCGGTTCGCACGGAAGCGAAATGGCGCAAAGGGTAAAAGGGAAGGGAATGGCGCAGTAAGGGGTAATGGTATGGCCTGACGGCCTTCTTACCTTGAAAAGGCTGAGGCAAAGGGCCAAAAGGGATCGAAAAGGCCGACCTCGGCTGGCGCAGCTTCCCGCCCCTTTCGTCGGCTGGCACAAGGGCGTAGATCAGTTTTGTTGGCAATGCCAACGACCTTGATCTGAGTCAGCGGCACGGGCGGCAGTTTCTCCATCTGTCTCTTCCGGGTTGGAGTACTTTGTCCGTTCCTGTTCTTCTACTGGTTTTTCGGGGTTTCAGCTTCAAACCATGATTCACGTATCGACTGATACCGTTGATCTTGTGTCTTATATCTTATGCTATACCAGTGGTATAGCTATTTTCCTCTAAATCGCAGGCTCCCCAACAAGCCGAAAAACAGGTTGACTCGTAAAACCTGTTTTCTGTGGAACATAGTTCCCGTCTGGCGGAAATTGCTCCAACCCGCGCAAGGTGCGCGGAATTCTTAGGAGCAAGACCATGAAGCAAGACGTTACCCAAGAGTCGCGCTACAGCGACGGCGATTTCCTGACGACTTTGGAAGTCGCGCAAACCCTACAGGTCTCCAAGCCCACCCTGGACGGGTGGCGCTGCAAAGGCAGCGGCCCGAAGTTCATCAAGTTGGGCAAGCGGATGGTGCGTTACAAGTGGGCGGATGTCCGCCAGTGGCTCGAAAAACAGGGCAGGCGGTGAAGTCGGCATCTTTTCAGCAGGCCGGGGCGCGTGGGTTGCCGCGCGCCCCGGCAATCACAAACCATTTGGACATACGACATGAAGAAACGACTGCCTGCCTACGGGCAAGCATTGCGGAAGGCGCTCGATGACGGGAGGGAGCCGCTCCACGGCATCGGTGTCTGGATTGACCGGGCACCGCCAGAGCATTCCATCCTTGTGCCTCTGGCCGTGTTCCGCGACACAGAACCGGAATGCCTGGACTGGTCGCTGTGCTGCGGGCGCGACGTTTTAATCCCCCATGCCGACTCGGTTGCCGAACCCCGGCTGAAGGCTGTTTGCCATGCGATCCGCGACGCAGGCCCGAGGCGGCTGATCCTGTCCGTGGATCACCCATTCCCACATTTTGAGTTTGTCGTGTCGGTGAACGGGGGCAAGCAATGAGCGAAGCAATAAAACTCTGGGATGAACCCGAAACCAGTTCCTCCGACTGGCCGCCGCCGCAGCCGTTGTCCGTAAAAGTCGCGGCGCGGCCTTACCCATGCGACGCATTGCCGCAAACCTTGCGGGCGGCCATAGACGAGGTGCAGTCCTTTGTACAGGCTCCGTACCCGCTCGTGGCCAGTTCCGCGCTCGGCGCGCTTTCGACCGCATGCCAGACGCTCGTTGACGTACAGCGGGCGCAAAGGCTTATCGGCCCCTGTTCGCTTTACCTGCTTGCCATTGCCGATTCGGGTGAGCGCAAGACGAGTTGCGACAACTATTTCATCAAGGCAATCAGTGACTGGCAAAAAGCACAGGAAGAGGCCGCAAAGCCTGAACTGAAGCTATACAAGGTCGAATATACGGAGTGGGAAGCCAAACGCGAAACCGTCACGTTACAGATCGGCAAGCAGAGCAAGCAGGGGAAAGACCTGGGGGCGCTTCGTGCTGAACTGCTGGATGTGGAACAGCGCGAGCCGCACGCGCCACGAGTGCCGCGCCTGTTGCTTTCGGACGAAACCCCAGAGAGCCTTGCCTGGTCATTGGCCCATCGCTGGCCCTCGGCCAGCATCATTTCGAGTGAAGCCGGGGTCGTGCTCGGATCGCACGGCATGAGCAAGGATTCGGCCATGCGCAACCTCACCATGCTCAACGTGCTCTGGGACGGGGGCGAACTCCGGATAGGCCGCAAAACAACCGACTCCTTCACCGTCCGGGGCGCACGGGTCACGATGTCGCTCCAAGTGCAGGAGGCGGCGCTGCGGGAATTTTTCGGGAAAACCGGGGCGCTTGCCCGTGGGACAGGGTTTTTGGCGCGGTTCTTGTTGTCCTGGCCGGAGTCGGCGCAAGGCAGGCGGTTTTTCAGGGAAGCTCCGAAGGATTGGCCCAAGCTGGAAGCATTCGAGCGGCGCATCACCGTCATTCTCAATGCCCCTGTTGCCATCGACGAGGGCGGGGCTTTAGTCCTGCCCGTGCTGCACATGGCACAGGAGGCGCATGCAGCGTGGGTGCGCTTTCACGATGAAGTCGAGTCCATGCTGGCCGAGGGCGGCGAACTCCACGACGTGCGCGACTTTGCGAGCAAAGCAGCAGACAACGTAGCGCGGCTGGCGGCGCTGTTCCATGTATTTGAGGGGAAGGTTGGCGCAATCGGCGCAGGCTGCGTCATGTCAGCGCGCCGGGTTGTTGCATGGCACCTGAATGAAACCCTGCGTTTCTTTGGCGAGCTTGCGCTTTGCCCGGAATTGGCGGACGCGGTACGGCTTGATTCCTGGCTGGTTCGGTACTGCCTGCGCGAGCGCACGCATCTGGTGGCCAAATCGGTGGCGATGCAGTTTGGGCCGCTTCGGACAAAAAATAGACTGGACGAGGCCATCCGAGAACTTGTTGAACTTGACCGTTTGCAGGTGAGGCAGGAAGGGAAGCGAACCTGGTTGGCGGTCAACCCGGCAGTGATGGGGGGTGTGCCATGAGCCTGTCGTCACTCATCAGCGGCGAAGATTTTGACCAGCCTGCTAATGCTAATCTTGCTAAAACTGCTAATTTTGATGGGCTGCCCCACCCATCCTTAGCAAAATTAGCAGCTATAGCAGTAGCAAACGGCCTTGAAACAGTGTCTGGGCTGTCTTGTTGGTGGCGGCTGCATTTCTCCGGCGGTGGGGTGTTGGAAGTTTTTTCGCCTTCGGGCAACTCATACATGAGCATCCTGGAAGCCTACCCCGAAGCGGAATCCGCCGAGGCATTCGAGTTGGTGCACACGCTGCCCACTGCGCTCATGACAGAGGCCGAGGAGGCCACAATCCGGGCGTGGCTGGCCAGCATCGGCGAACGTCAGCAAGAGATCATCGACGAGGTGCTGGCGCAGTGCCAAATAAGCGCCGAGGCGCGGGGCTACTACATGGGGGAGGCGGTAATGGGTGAGCCATCAGATCAAAAATCTATACCCCGGGTATAGCTCTCCGGAAGCCAGTTTCAGTCCACCGGCGACTACGTAGAAACACGGTTTCGGTGGTCAATTTTCGGTTTCATCCTGACAGGCACGTCATGAGTCCGCCGTTGGTGCGTTTCCAGGCAGCTTTAGCAGGATTAGCAAAATTAGCAGGGGTCGTCAAAGACTGCACGACAGTACGGAGTCGAGCCTAAAACATCAATAAAAAATGCTAAACAAGTATCAAGGCGAGAGCCTGTCTCATCGGGCGGGCGTGGCCGGATGGTAGTACGGGGTTGGGGCAAGTTATCCGAACCCTGCGGGAATCGCCGGATAAATGACGAGTAGCTATAAAACCAGGTAAGGGTCGCCAACATAGGGGGCAATTTGCCCGAATCTGAATCTAACATGTTAGATATATGTTAGATTTTTCAAAAACAAAAAGGGCTGCGTTTCCGCAACCCTTTGATATTCCTGGAGGCGCGAGCCGGAGTCGAACCGACCTACACGGATTTGCAATCCGGTGCATAACCGCTTTGCTATCGCGCCGTGATCCAAAAAGGA
>WRJU01000237.1 GCA_009778425.1 Pseudomonadota bacterium | reverse complement strand
CCATCCCCCTCTCCCGCCCCTGCGGGGCACCCTCTCCCACAAGGGGAGAGGGATAAGAATGTACAGACTTGAACCAAAATCGCTCTAGCGCATTTTTAACCCTGTATAACGAACAACGGCGCTTTTCGCGCCGTTGTTCGTTATTGCGGACTCGCCTCCCGTATTACTTGGTGGTACGGCTTTTTCCCGTTGTAGCGGAAACCGGCACCTGCGTAAAAGCCTGGAAAGCCTCGGATGACACGCGGGTAAGCTGCTCCACGGCAGTGCGGGTTGTGTTCAGGGTGTTCTGAAGGGCATTCATCGTGTTCTGGTCGGTAATGGGCAGACCCTTGAACATTTGTTGAATGGTTTCGAGAATCTCAGCGCTGCTATTGGTGAGTTGCTCGCCGACGAGTTTGCCGATCTGGGACTGAGCCTTGGCGGCAATTTCGGCGATTTCGCGCGCACCGGCGAAAACCTTTTCGGCAGAGTTTTGCGCAAAACGCGTGCGGAGCTGAACGGCGTCCTGAGGATTCTTGATTCCACTAAGGGCCTTGGCGTTGTTGACGCTATCTTCGAACAGCGACTTGGCAACGGCAACCTGCACTTCAATGACGCGCTGCGTGTTCTCAATGGATAGCTGCGCAAGTTGCACAGCCGCTTCGAGACTCTTCTTCTGTATTTCGTTGACCTGTTCCGGTTTGGCTGCCATATCGATCCCTCATGAGTGTGTTAAACACGGCGGTATAATTTGTTTATGCCGCATGGAAACGACTCTGAACAATTCTCCCGAGCCGAGTTTTTCATTATGCGTTCGTCCGAGTGACAGAGCAAGCCTAAAGCATTATGCACTGGACAAAAAAACGCGACTTTTTTACGTTTTCCATGAACAAACCATTTCAAGGCTTGCCCGCGCGCAGTCTTGGCATTCGAGGCGTCAAACTGCGAGCAGAAAAACAGGAAAGAAAAATGCCGGTTTTCCTATTTTTGCCCCCACCGCTTTTTCCCATCTGACATACGGCTTTTTGGACGTTCGCCTCGCGTTGCCTGTTTCTCCCAGGGTTTCTTTTCCCAAGGCTTCGCGGAAGCCTTGTAAGGTTTGCCATCGCGGCGCGGGGCGTCGGCGGTATCCCTGGGGCGGCGCGCGGGCAGCGCCTCGCCTTCCTCAACCGGGCGGGCATCGAGCGAGCGACCGCGCACAACGATGCGCTTCAACGCAGTAAGCAAGTCGGCGGGAAGCCCTGCTGGCAATTCGACGGTGGAAAATTCGTTGAAAAGGTCGATCTGACCAATGAACCGGCCTTCAATACCGCCCTCATTGGCAAGCGCTCCCACGATTTCTTTCGGCATAACGCCATGATCCCGGCCAACCGCGATGCGGTAGCGTTGTGTTTTGCCGCCCGCAAAAGCTTTCGGAGAAAGAGGCTCCCTCGCTTCCCGTCGTGTGCCGCGCGCGCGCGACACGCCGGTCGTAAAGATTTCCTCGCGCAACGCCCTGCCCTGCGGATGCGGCATGGTGGCCTGCTCCCACCCTCGGCCTTCTTCCTCCTCGATCTGCAATGGACGGCCAACCTGGACGAGATAGGCGAGCGCGGCGGCGACTTCGCGGGAGGAGAGATCGTTTTCTTCCACGATCTCTTCCACCACGCTCATGAAAAAGCCCAGTTCCAACTCCTGGTCGGCCAGTGTGTCCAGCACCTTCTGTTTGAACTGGCTGACGCGCAGACTGGAAACATCTTCGCGGCTCGGCAGCGCAATCGGCTCAATCGACTGGCGGGTGGCGTATTCGATGCTCTTCAACATCCGCCGTTCACGCGGCGCGACGAACAGGATAGCCACGCCCTCGCGCCCCGCGCGTCCGGTACGGCCAATGCGATGGACATAGGCTTCCGTGTCGTAAGGAATGTCGTAATTGATGACGTGGCTCACGCGCGGCACATCGATGCCCCGGGCGGCCACATCCGTGGCAATGACAATATCAAGCGCACCGTTTTTCAGTTGCTCGATGACACGCTCGCGCAACCCTTGAGTCATATCTCCGTTGAGCGCGGCAGCGGCATAACCGCGCGCAGCGAGTTTATCGGCCAATTCTTCCGTCCCGATCTTCGTGCGCACAAAGACGATGGCGGCATCAAGTTTTTCTTCCGCATCCAGGATACGGGTAAGGGCATCGAGCTTGTCGACGCCGCGCACCAGCCAGTAACGCTGGCGGATTTTTTCCACCGTCGACGTTGCCGCGCGGATGCGCACTTCCTCCGGTTCGCGCAGGTGACGATGCGCAACCCCGCGAATCGCGGCAGGCATGGTTGCCGAAAAGAGCGCCGTCTGGCGGCTCGAAGGCGTGTGTTCGAGAATCCATTCGACATCCTCGATGAATCCCATGCGCAGCATTTCATCGGCTTCGTCGAGCACCAGCGTCGAGAGGGCGTCGAGCTTCAGGCTGCCGCGTTTGAGGTGATCCATGATCCGACCCGGCGTACCGACGATGACCTGCGCACCGCGCGCGAGTTGCCGCAACTGCACCACCATGCTCTGACCGCCGTAGACCGGCAGCACATGGAAATTTTGCAGGTGATGCGCGTACTTGGTAAACGCCTCGGAGACCTGAAGCGCAAGCTCGCGTGTCGGGGTAAGCACCAGCGCTTGTGGCCGCGCGCTGGCAAGGTCGAGCCGGGTCAGGATCGGCAAGGCAAACGCGGCGGTTTTACCCGTCCCCGTCTGCGCTTCACCCAGCAAATCACGGCCCGCGAGCAAATGCGGAATACACGCAGCTTGGATGGGAGAAGGGGTTTCATAGCCGACTTCGGCAAGCGTCGCGAGCAGGTTGTCGGGAAGGCCGAGTTGCCCGAACGAAGTCATCGCGGCGGGAAGGATAGAGGTTTCAGTCATGATATGGAATGGGTGCCAATGGCGTTTTCCGAGGCTGGCGGCAATGCTTGAGGAATATGTAACTCTCCTGCCAGTACAGAAAAGCAAAACACGGCTCAAAGGCCGTGTTTCAAACAGAACACGGCCTTTGAGCCGTGTTCACGAAATGCGTACTGCTTAGATAGGACGAATGTTTGCCGCCTGCAAGCCTTTGGGGCCGTTTCTGACTTCAAATTCTACGCGCTGGTTTTCAGCCAGCGTCCTGAAGCCTTTGCCCTTGATTTCGCTGAAATGCGCAAAAAGGTCGTCACCGCCCTGCTCGGGGGTGATGAAGCCAAAGCCTTTGGCATCGTTGAACCATTTGACGGTACCAGTTTGAGTGCTCATGTTTATTCCTGTGAAACAGATTGCATAATATCGGGTCAAGCCCGGGAAGCCAGAACGACCAAAAAACGTATCGAGGGAATCCAACCGGGCATTCATGCACGAACACAGGGCCACCGCAGGAACAACGTTTGAATCGACTGCCGTCCCGCAAGATACACGGTTTTCGCGGCGCGTGTTGGTTTTTAGAGAAATACCTGTTGTTTTTTTGACCTTATCTCTTCCCCTTGCCTCCCAACAACGATCCGAGAATGCCTCGCACGATTTCGCGCCCGACAGACGAACTGGCGCTGCGCACCACGCTCTTGGCCGCCGCAGTCAGGATACCGTCACGGCGGCCATTGCCCAGCAGAATATCGGACAAAGCGCCGCCGCCGGTATCTTTCGCCATCGGCCTGTCCGTCATCCCCTTTGATCCTTGCGACGCAAGCTGCGCAGTTTGTGCCGCCCGTGCCGCCAGTTTTTCATAGGCCGATTCACGGTCTATCGCTTCATCATAGACGCCTTTCAACAACGAAGCGGCCTGAACCCGCGCGCGCTCGGCATCGCTGGCCGGACCGATGCGGCTGGCCGGAGGCAGGACATGGACGCGCTCCACCATGTCGGGTCGCCCCTTTTCGTCGAGAAACGACACCAGCGCCTCGCCGACGCCAAGTTCGGTAATCGCCGCCTCGGTATTGATCTCCGGATTGGCGCGCAAGGTTTGCGCCGCCGCCTTGACGGCTTTCTGGTCGCGCGCGGTAAACGCCCTCAGCGCGTGGTTGACGCGGTTGCCAAGCTGACCAAGGATGTTGTCGGGAACGTCGGTAGGGTTCTGGGTAACGAAATAGACGCCGACGCCCTTTGAGCGTATCAGCCGCACAATCTTCTCGATCTTGTCGATCAACACACGCGAGGCATCCTTGAACAGCAAATGCGCTTCGTCGAAGAAAAACACCAGTTTCGGCTTTTCCGGGTCGCCGATTTCGGGCAGGCGCTCGAACAGTTCGGAAAGCAACCAAAGCAGTAGCGTCGAATACAGCATCGGCGAATTGAGCAGTTGATCCGCCGCCAGAATGTGAATGACGCCCCGCCCCTGTTCGGTTTGCAACAGGTCGTCGATATTGAGCATCGGTTCGCCGAGAAAAAGCGCCCCGCCCTGCTGTTCGAGCGATAGCAGCCCGCGCTGGATCGCGCCGATGCTTGCCGCCGATACGTTGCCGTACTGGGTGACGAATTCCTTGGCATTCTCTCCAACGAACTGCAGCATCGCGCGCAAGTCCTTGAGGTCCAGAAGCAAGAGCCCCTTGTCGTCGGCAATCTTGAATACCATCGTCAAGATGCCTTCCTGCGTCTCATTCAACATCAGGACGCGCGACAGCAGCAACGGCCCCAAATCCGAGACCGTCGCCCGCAGCGGATGCCCCTGCTTGCCAAATACATCCCAAAATATCACCGGAAATGCGCGATATTCCGGCTCAGGCAACTGCAATGCCTGCAAGCGCTGCTTGAATTTCTCCGACGGGACGCCCACCTGCGACATTCCGGACAGATCGCCCTTGACGTCGGCCATGAAGACCGGAACGCCGATGCTGCTGAAACGTTCGGCCATCATCTGGAGCGTCACCGTTTTGCCGGTGCCGGTCGCGCCGGTGATGAGGCCGTGGCGATTGGCCAGTCCGGGCAGCAAAACGGCTTCTTTATCGCCGAACTTGCCAATGGGTAAGGATTCGATGCTCATGGAAAAGCTCTCCTGATACTCATAAAATTCGTGTAGACACTATCTTTTGATATAAAAATACCCCCTATGGGCACATTGAACAACCGTCTGTGACACAACAACGCAATCATTGCCTGATATACAAGTACAGTTACGGCACTGGAATTTTTCCCGCCCGTATAATGTTGCCCCGATTACGCCGGAGCCGTGATGCGCTTTTCCACGGCTTGCCTGTCGGCCCGAACATTTCCACGGAATGAATGACATGAACCTGCAAGTCAAGAAACTCACCGACCTCGATGTACGCGGCAAGAAAACCTTTATCCGCGCCGACCTCAACGTGCCGCAGGACGAAGCGGGCAACATCACGGAAGACACCCGCATCCGCGCCTCCGTGCCAACTATCCGGTATTGTCTCGATCAGGGCGCGGCAGTGATGGTGACTTCCCATCTTGGTCGCCCTACCGAGGGCAGGATCGGCCATGAAGACACCCTCGCCCCGGTGGCCGTGCGCCTGGGGCAATTGCTCGGCCAGCCGGTAAAACTCATCACCGACTGGGTCGACGGCGGTTTCACCGTCGAGCCGGGACAGGTCGTGCTGCTGGAAAACTGCCGCTGCAACATCGGCGAAAAGAAAGACGATGAAGCATTGTCGAAAAAGATGGCGTCGCTCTGCGATGTCTATGTCAACGACGCTTTCGGAACCGCGCACCGCGCCGAAGCGACCACGCACGGCATCGCCCGCTTCGCGCCCGCCGCCTGTGCCGGCCTGTTGATGAGCGCGGAGATCGAAGCGCTTACCCGCGCGCTTGGCAAGCCCAAACGCCCATTGGTCGCCATCGTCGGGGGGGCGAAGGTTTCAAGCAAGCTCACCATCCTGAAATCGCTCGCCGAAAAGGTCGACCAACTCATTGTCGGCGGCGGCATCGCCAATACTTTCCTGCTGGCCTCGGGCAAGCGTATCGGAGCTTCGCTCGCCGAACCCGACCTGGTGAAAGAAGCGCATACCGTCATGGACCTGATGCGCGCGCGCGGTGCGGAAGTGCCGCTCCCCGTGGATGTGGTCGTCGCCGACGAGGTCTCGGCGCTCGCCCGCGCCAACAAGGTCTCCATCGGAGAAGTCAGCCCTCACGACCGCATCCTGGACATCGGCCCGAAGAGTGCCGCGCATCTGGCGCAGCTTGTCGCCAACGCGGGAACCATCGTCTGGAACGGCCCGGTTGGCGTGTTCGAGCATCCGCAATTCGCGGGCGGAACCAAGATGCTCGCTTCGGCCATTGCGCACTCGCAAGCATTTTCGGTCGCAGGAGGAGGCGATACGCTGGCGGCCATCGCCAAATTCGACATTGCCCACGACGTGGGCTACATCTCCACGGGCGGCGGCGCTTTCCTGGAATTCCTCGAAGGCCGGACCCTGCCCGCCATTGCCGCGCTGCAAGCGCGCAACCAGGACTGACGGGGAATCGGGATACGCGTCGCGCGTGCGAACGACACCCACGGACATACGAACATGAGCCTCATCAACATCGGCAAGCTAGAACTGGAAACCGTCGTTCACGGTTCGCCCGCCGCGCCAACAATCCTGCTGATCCAGGGACTTGGTACACCGCTCACGCGCTGGCCGACGGCGATGATCGAACAACTGACCGCCGCCGGTTTTCGCGTCGTCGCTTTCGACAACCGCGACACCGGCCTCTCCACCCGGATGGATGTCCTCGGCCTGCCCGATGTCCATCGGCTGATGAAGATACAATCCTTCGCGCTGCCGTTTACGGGGATGCCGTCCATGTTGTCAGCCTTGCCCATCCCCTATACGCTCGCCGATATGGCCGCTGACGCAGTGGGGCTGCTCGACGCGCTCGGCATCAGCGCGGCACATATCGTTGGTGCGTCGCTAGGCGGCATGATTGCACAAATGGTCGCAATCCATTATCCCGAACGCTGCCTGTCGCTGACTTCCATCATGTCTTCAAGCGGCAACCCCCTGCTCCCGCCCCCCTCGCCCGCCGCCCTGCATGCGCTGTTCGCTCCGCTGCCGGGCGCAAGCGACGAAGCCTCGCTCATCGAGGACAGCATCTGGCGGCAGAAAGTGCTGATGAGCCCCGCGTACCCCACGCCGGACGAGGAACTGCACGCCATGTTCGCCGCTGAATACCGGCGTGAAGGTTTTTATCCGGCAGGCGTCATCCGGCAACTATCGACGCTCCTCACAGCGGGCGACCGGCGTTTGCAGTTAAAGGCGGTTCGGGTTCCGAGCATGGTTCTGCACGGCATCGACGATCCGCTCATCAATATCGCCTGTGGGCGCGACACGGCGGCAGCCATCCCCGGCTCCGGATACCGCCCCATCCCCGGCATGGGGCACGATTTTCCCAAGGCGCTCGCCGGGGAATTCGCCTCCGCGATCCTGTCGGCAGCGTCAGGCGCGTCAGGATAGGCTCAGCGCCCCTCCAGCGCGGCGATACGATCTTCAAGCGGCGGATGGGAAGCAAACAAGGCGGACAGCTTGCCGCCGGAGATGCCAAGCGCCTGCATGTTTTCCGGCAAACTGCCGGTTGACAACGACTTCAGCCGACGGAGCGCGGCAACCATGGAACGCGGTTGCCCCAGATACTGAGCGCTGCCGGCATCGGCACGAAATTCACGCTGACGGGAGAACCATGCTACAACGGCGCTGGCAAGTATCCCCAACAGGATTTGCATGACCAAGACGGTGATGTGATAGCCGGGGCCTCTGCCACGCTCGGTCTTGAACACCAGCCGGTCGACCACAAAGCCGATGACCCGCGCAAGGAAAAACACGAAGGTATTGACCACCCCCTGGATCAGGGTCAGCGTCACCATGTCGCCATTGGCAACGTGCGCAATTTCATGCCCCAATACGGCTTCCACCTCGTTTCGATCCATGCTGGCAAGAAGGCCGGTGGAAACGGCTACCAGCGCGGCATTCCGGTTTGCGCCCGTGGCAAAAGCGTTTGCCTCGCCTTCGTAAATGCCGACTTCCGGCATGCCAATACCGGCATTGCGGGCAAGTTTCTCTACGGTTTGAACGAGCCAGGCTTCGGTGCTGTCTCTGGGTTGCGAACCAATCACCCGTACCCCCATCGAGGATTTGGCCATGAACTTCGAGATCAGGAGCGAAATAAACGCGCCGCCAAAGCCAAACACTGCGGAGAACATGAGAAGCGCCGAGAAATTCAACCCCTCCGCCGTCAGGAAGCGATCCACCCCCAGCAGGCTGGCCACAATAGAGAGCACTACCATGACCGCAATATTGGTCACGAGCAGCAACACGACACGTTTCATGAGTTTTCCTTCTGACGATTCAATGAACGGGATACCGCCGATTTTAGTTTATCTGGCGTTTTCGGATCGGTTTTAATGCAAGGCTTGAGCGGTTTCGATTCAAGTCCGAACATTCTTTTCCCTTTTTTAGCGCGAACAACCTCATGTGAGCGCGGTACACACTTACCCCTATCCCGCAAGGAGAGGAAAAGAAAAAGCCGGGTTCTTTGGAACCCGGCTCCGTTTGGCTGTGTTGGTCAGGCTTTCTTGCCCGCCATCAGCTTGTTCACTTTCTCTGACGACGACGCGCCATCACGCCAACAAGACCCAAGCCCGCCAACAGCATGGCATAGGCTTCAGGTTCAGGTACAGCCTGCGTAACAGTCACGTTACCCAATACCCAGTTTGCACTGGAATCTGCTAAACCAAGAGTTGGCGTATAGCTACCAGTGCTAGCGATGTTGAACTTGTCAATTCCCTGGAAACCGGTAAAGTCAAACTGAGTTGCCGTCGTGGTAACATCAACGATAATCGAATATATTTCGACCCCATTGGCGTAACCGGTAATGGTCAGCTTCTGACTGCCCCAGGCGCCAGCAAGCCACATGGCGTTAAGGTCGAAAAGACCTTTCTTGGATGTAAAGGTGATGGGCGAATCTTCATAGACGTTTGTGGCGAGCCACTTGGCATCAGGCAAGGCTCCCGCCATGCTCTTGAAACCGCCGTCGCTGTCAACAAGGACAGTCACGTCCTGGTAATACACCTTATTGTAGGTGGTCTCGAAGAAGACGGAACCCCACTGCCCGAAGTAAATATCTTCCTGCGGGGCAGCCTGAGCCGTGCCTACGAAGGCAAATAACAGAACCGGAAGCGCAAACTGACCAATTTTTTTGTTCATAGCAATACTCCTATGAAGTGAAGTCTAGTAGAGAAACACAAAATCCACAAGCCTTACTAGCACAATCCGTACCTTAACGACATTCGCATGAAAAAGTTGTTAATAATCAATATATTAGCGATTACGTCACAAAAATAGGGATCATGCTGCAGCAGAAAGTGTAAAAATTATCGACATTTCATGGGAAAGGGAACAGAGAAACATGACCCAGCCGCCCCTCTCACCGGAACGATGAAGCGAAGCGGCCAGCAATAATTGAAGTGGCTTCCCGAGGTTACTGCGCCGACGGCTTTTCTTTGAGCCATTCGCGCATGATGGAATTGATCCGCGTCTGCCACCCCTTGCCCGTAGCACGCAGACCCTCAAGCACATCAATGTCCATACGCAACGAAACCATCTGCTTCACGGGCCGTTCATAAGGCGGACGCCCTCTACGAACTTTGATTTCAACAACTTCTGGCATGGTGGATCCCCCTTCCGTGTTATCAATGTCTAGATGCCGCGAACTGCGCCGCGCTCCATCCGAATCAGAGGTACTTACCTCTGCGTTTTACTCGTAAAAACGATTTTGTCAATATCTATAATACTGTCATAGTGACAAAATTTGGTCTATTTTGTACTTCAGAAGATTTCCTAGCTATTGTTGTAAACCCCGTCCCCCGTTTGAAATCAGGAAAACCGGATAATCATACTCATCTATCAAGGCTGCCGTATCTGCCCACCGCTGCGCCGACCCACAAATTCCCCTCATAGGAGGGGTGGCGCGAAGCGACGGGGTGGTCATTCCCCTACCTGGAGGGGTGGCGCACAGCGACGGGATGGTTCCCGAGTGCGTCATATTTCACCAAAACAGGAAATCCGGGCTGGATTTGCGGCCCGATCCCCCTGCGCAGGCTCAACCCCTGCTACAAGATGCCGTAAAACAAAGAAGAATCCATACGGAGCCCCGACAATGAATATCAAGCCCATCCACAACGAAACCGATTACAACGCGGCTCTGAATCGCGTCGACGCGCTATGGGATGCCGTGCCCGGCACTCCGGAGAGCGAGGAACTGGAAGTGCTCGCGGTGCTGATCGGCAACTACGAGGGAGATTTCGGCCAGATGCTCATGCCGGAATCCGACCCCATCAAGGCGATCACCTGTTTCATGGAACAGCGCGGGCTATAAGCGTGACATCAAAAACCGGGAAAATCAGGCGATCCCTGATAGTTTGACTGGTTGCCGAGTTGAATTCGTCGAAATTCATTGTTGCTGCTTGTCGGGGTCGATCTGCGCCCAGGCTCCATGAATCTCGCTGAGCAGGGAAAGCACCTCCTTCATGGCGGAAACGTCGTTCTTCATGTTCGCCCATAGCAGCCGGGAAACCATGTAGTCGTACAGCGCCGCGAGCCGCGCCGCCAGTTCGCCGCCCTGGCTCATGTCCAAACTCACCTTGAGGCCGTTGCTGATGATCTCGATGGCCTTGGAAAGGTTCGTGCCGCGCTCCGCGATGTTGCCCTGCTCCGCGTGCACCCTGGCCACGTTGATCGCGGTTTCCGCTCCCTCGAACAGCAGCACGATTAGCCGGTGAGGGCTGGCTGTGCTGATGTCGGATTCGCGCCCCAAGTCTGCGTAAGCCTTGGCCGGACTGCCAGGTCTGCCAAACATTTCTTCTCTCCCTCACGCGGGCAGTATCAATTGTTATTCATCGAGATGGAGGACAACTGCTGCGCGATATAGTTGCTGGTGCTGTTCATGCTCGATATAAGGGTATCGAGGGCGCTGAACTGGCTGCGGTAACGCGCCTCGATCGCCACCATTCGCGCTTCCATCGCTTCCTGGCGTTTTTCCAACCCACGAACACTGGTTCGCAGGCTGTCCGTGGCCGATTCAACCGAGCCGCCGGTTCCCGCGAGTCTGTCCAAGCCGGTATTGAAGCGGTTTCCGATTTCAGCAGTAAAGTTGGCGACCAAAGACGGGTCTTTATTGATTGCCGCCGTGAGCTTGTCGCTGTCGAGCGAAATCGTGCCGTCTTTCTGGAAAGTGATGCCCAGCTTGGAGAGCATCATGGCATCTCCATTCTGATCCTGGAGACTGCTTTGGCCGAAGACCAGATTGCGGAGCGTGGTTTCCGTCTCCCGCAAGATGCGGTTGCCGTTGAGCGCCCCGGCGGATTGCTTTTCGGCATCGTAGGAGCCAAGCGACTTGACGGTGCTGATGACGTCATTGAATGCCTTGACGAATGACTCCAGCCCTTTCTGGAGCTTATCGGAGTAATTCGATTCTACCGTCATGGTCGTCGGCGAACCGGCGTTCGTGGCCTTCAGTTGAAGGGTCACGCCCGTCACCGCGTCATTGACGGTGTTGTAGGAACTGGTGACACTGATTCCGTCGATTTTCAACTGCGCGTCCTGCGCCGACTGTACCGAAGTCACAGAACCCGTCACGCCCGAGCCGCCGACGGAGAAAGCGTTTTCCGCGCCCTCCTTGCCGGTCAACACCAGTTGAGGCCCATCAGTGCCGTTGACGACGGTCGCCGTAACGCCCTTATCGGCCTGATTGATGGCATTGGCCACCGAGGTCAGGTTGGAGGGGTCCGAGAGCGTTACCGAAAAATCCTTCGAGGAGTCGGCAAAGCTGAACGCGATCTGATCGCCGCCGCTGAAATTGCTGGCATCGAGCCGGGACTTCTGCCCCTGTGCGAGTTGGGTCACTTCCAGGCTGTAGCTGCCGGAACGCACCCCTTCGCCCATGGTAAGAGAGGCTACGCTCTCATTGCCGATGGTGCCTTTGTATGAGCCGAATTTGTCCAGCGCGGATTGCAGCGCATCCGGTTTCAAATCCTTGGCTGCCGTCTGCAATGCCGAGAGCTTGCTTGCCAGCGTACCCAACGCGGAAATCTTCGTGTTAAAGGAAGAGACCTGTTGTTGAAGGTTGGTGAGGGGCATTCTCTCAACCTTCATGAGGTTCGAGACCAGGTTTTCCAGATCCAGCCCAGAACCTACGCCCAGAGAAGTGATGGTTGCCATGATTTGCCTCTTTGAGTCACAAAACGCGCACGAAAACCGTGCCTATGCGCGAAATCCGAAGAATCTTTCCCGGCTCCCTCATGCTTCCTGTCTCACGATCAGCCCCGCGACTTTGCCGAGCGCCTTGGTCAGCGCCAGCACGTCCTCGGAAGGTATCTGTTTGAGAACTTCCTTCGTTTCGTTATCCATGATCTTGACCACGACTCTGCCCAGGTCTTTATCTACTGAGAATTGCAGGGAAGTCACATAAGGGCGGATAAAATTGTTCAGTTTTTCTACACTTTCACGTACCGCCTGTTCCAGGCTTGCGGCCCCACCGCCCCCAGGATTGGTTTCCTGATATTGCTTGGTGGCACGTGCCTCATCAGTGTTCGGACTGCCCTGTCCGGGAACCTTGGCCGTTCCAGCAGACTGTGGCATAGGGGGTCGCGGTGAAGTTTGTGAAACGCGGCTGGACAAGCCTACTCCCGCGATGACGTTGTTGATACCAATAATTTCCACGATTCAAACCTCTTTTCGGTTGTGGTTCAAGGGATGCCGACCACAGGCCGGCATCCCTCTTTTTCAACCGCTTTCGCCAGTTGCCGCTTTCAAGAACTATCGCAAGAGCGACAGCACATTCTGCGGCAAGGCGTTTGCTTGCGACAACATGGCCACGCCAGCCTGTTGCAGCACTTGCGAACGCGCCAGCTTCGCGGTCTCGGAAGCGTAATCCGCGTCCATGATCCGGCTGCGAGCCGCTTCCGTGTTCTCGTGCGCTGCCGACAGTTGATTGAGCACGCCCTCGAAACGGTTCTGGATCGCGCCCAAGGACGCGCGGTTGTTGTTGATCGCGTCGATGGCCGCATCGAGTTTGGAAATTTCGCTCAAGGCGCCGTCACCGGTGGAGCCAGTCAGCGCGCCAGAAGCGACAGACACTTGCGCGATGTTGATCTTGATCTGCGATTCGGCGGTCGTCGTCGCGCCAACCTGGAAATTGACACCGCCCGAGAACGAACCGTCCAGCAGCTTCTGGCCGTTGAAATTGGTGGCGCTGATGACGCGGCTGATTTCGCTCGCCAGTTGCTGATATTCGGTATCCAGCGCGCTACGGTTGTCGGAATCATACTGACCGGAAGCCGCCTGTACCGCCAGTTCCCGCATCCGTTGCAGGTGATCGCCGATCACGTTCATGCCCGCTTCCGCCGTTTGCGCGAGAGACAGACCGTCGTTGGCGTTACGCATCGCGACTGTCATGCCGCGCGCTTGCGCGTTCATTTTTTCCGCCACAGCCAAGCCGGCAGCGTCATCCTTGGAACTATTGACACGCAGGCCGGAAGAGAGCCGTTGCAACGCGGTATTCAATGAGCCTTGCGAAGTGTTCAGGTTCCGCTGGGCATTGAGCGACGGGATGTTGGTGTTGATGATTTGGGGCATTTTATATCTCCTGTTTGAAGAACCTTGTTCGAGCAAGACGCTGGACTGTCACCTGGAGCCTTGGACTACTATCCGTTGCTCGTCTGCTTGGATGCTGTAACGGCTGAAGCCGGGATTTCTTTAAGGACAGAAGTGCGTCCTGACGGCTACCCGTCCATTTTTCCTGTGCAAAGTGTGCGGGTTTTCACGTACAACCCCTCCCCCCTGCCTTGCACGGCACAACTGCTGAGTGAAACAAAAACGCGCCACGCTCCGGTCACGGAAAAGCGGTGGCGCGCAAGGAGGAAGGGCGTGGTTTTTTATTGCAGCAGCCGCAGCACGTTCTGCGGCAAGGCGTTGGCCTGGGTCAGCATGGCCACCCCGGCCTGTTGCAGCACCTGCGCGCGCGCCAGCTTCGCAGTCTCAGAGGCATAGTCCGCATCCATGATCCGGCTGCGCGCGGCCTCAGTCGATTCCCGCGATGCCGCCAACTGGGTAAGCACGCCTTCAAAGCGGTTCTGGATTGCGCCCAGGGCTGCACGGTTGTTATTGATATTGTCGATGGCCACATCGAGCGCGGAAATCTCGCTCAAGGCGTTCAGGCCGTCTGTGCCGGTAATCGCACCGACATTGACGGAAACCGGGCTGATCTCCACCAGGATTTGCGATTCGGGGGTTGAGTTCGGGCCGACCTGGAAGTTCACCCCGGCGGAGAACGTGCCGTCCAGCAACTTCTGGCCGTTGAAATTGGTGGCGCTGATAACGCGGTCTATTTCGCTTGCCAGTTGCTGATATTCGGTATCCAGCGCGCTACGGTTGTCGGAATCATACTGACCGGAAGCCGCCTGCACCGCCAGTTCGCGCATCCGCTGCAAATGCTCGCCAATGACGTTCATCCCTGCCTCGGCAACTTGCGCCAGCGAGATGCCATCGTTGGAGTTGCGGATCGCCACCGTCATGCCGCGCGCCTGCGCGTTCATTTTCTCCGCTACCGCCAGGCCGGCGGCATCGTCCTTGGAACTATTGACCCGCAGGCCGGAAGACAACCTTTGCAGCGCGGTGAACAAAGCACTCTGCGAAGTGTCCAGATTTCGTTGCGCATTCAGCGACGAAATATTGGTGTTGATGATTTGTGGCATTTCATGCTTCCTCCGAAGGTTGTCAGCGTTTTCCCGCGCGAGGCTACAAGCCGTTACGTAACGACAACCCCTCTGGTAAAACACCCGCGCGGAGCCTTCAGCCGGTATCAAGCATTTAACGTGCCAGATTCGTTTCCATCTATCCCTACCCCGAAGGATCGGGTTTTATTCCACTCCTTGGAGGGGAATTTAATATGCCCCGTTATTCCGGCGTTATTCCGCTCTTAACCGGGCGGCCAGCCCCCATACACTGCAACGGACTGCCGCTTGCCAGAGGCCCTTGAAGCATGTCCGTCACCGTCAAACAGAAACACCTGCTCGGCAAGGCGCAAAAAGCCTTTGCCGCCAAGGACTACAGCCACGCGGGCGCGCTGTTTGAGGAACTCGCCACCCTCTCGCCGGAGTCGCATCAGGCGTGGTTCGGGCTGGGCGAAGTCGCGCAGGGCATCGGGCAACAGGACACTGCCGCCACCTTTTTCAACCAGGCGGTCGAATTGCGGCCGGAAAACGCCCGCTACCGCTTAAAGCTTGGGGAGGCTCTCGGCAAACTCGGCCAGATCGAGACCAGCCTTCAACAACTGATCAAAGCCCGGCAACTCGCCCCGAAAGATGTCGGCATCCTGTGCAGCCTCTCCGGCGCATACGTAAAAGCGGGCAACTGGCAATATGCCCGCGACCTGTTGGAAGAAGTCGTCCGCATGCCCTGCCCCCTTGCCGCGCACTACTGTTTGCTCGGCATGGCCTGTCAGCACCTCGGCGAACTCGACGAAGCCCTGAAAGCCTTCAATAAGGCCACGAAGCTCGCCCCGCGCTACCCGGATGCCTGGCTCTCCCTCGGGCATCTCTACGTCGAAAAACAGGAGGCTTCCAGCGCCGACGCCTGCCTCAAAAAGCTCCAGGCACTGGCTCCGGAAACTGCCACCACGTTCGACCTCGCGGGCGAACTGGCCTGGATGCGTGGCGACAGCCGTGAAGCGGCAAGTTTTTACCGGCAAGCGGCAGATTCTGCCCCCGATGACGTCAACATTCAGGCCAA
>WRJU01000236.1 GCA_009778425.1 Pseudomonadota bacterium | reverse complement strand
CCGACGTTGGCTTCGACGTTGAATTCGCGCTTCATGCGGTCGACGATGATTTCGAGGTGCAACTCACCCATGCCGGAGATGATGGTCTGGCCGGATTCTTCGTCGGTACGCACGCGGAACGAAGGGTCTTCCGCCGCCAAACGCCCCAGGGCAATGCCCATTTTTTCCTGGTCAGCCTTGGTTTTGGGTTCGACGGCGACGTGGATTACCGGCTCCGGGAAAACCATGCGCTCAAGAATCACCGGCGAAGAGGGGTCGCACAGGGTCTCGCCCGTGGTGACTTCTTTCAGGCCCACGCAAGCGGCAATATCGCCCGCCAGCACTTCCTTGATTTCCTCGCGTTCGTTGGCGTGCATCTGGAGGATACGGCCAATGCGCTCTTTCTTGCCCTTGACCGGGTTGAACACGGTCTCACCCGAAGAGAGCGTACCGGAATAGACGCGCACAAAGGTCAGTTGGCCGACGAAGGGGTCGGTCATCAGTTTGAAGGCGAGTGCGGAGAATTTTTCGTCGTCAGTGGCCTTGCGGAAGACCTCCTTCTCGTGGTCATCCACTCCCTGAACCGGCGGAATATCGACCGGCGAGGGCAGGAACTCGATCACCGCGTCCAGCATGCGCTGCACACCCTTGTTCTTGAAGGCGCTGCCGCACAGCGTGGGCTGAATTTCGCAGCCTATCGTGCGCTGACGCAGACCAGCCTTGATTTTTTCTTCGGGCAAATCGCCATTTTCGAGGTACTCGTCCATGAGTTCCTCGGAGGCTTCGGCAGCGGCCTCGAGCATCTGTTCGCGCCAGGTTTTGGCTTCATCGAGCAGATCGGCGGGAATGTCGCGCTGTTCGTATTTCATCCCCTGGGAAGCGTCGTCCCAGTAAATGGCTTTCATCTTGATGAGATCGACCACGCCGACAAATGTATCTTCCGCGCCGATGGGAATGACGACGGGCACGGGGTTTGCCTTGAGGCGGGCCTTCATCTGCTCGACGACTTTAGCGAAGTTCGCGCCGGAGCGATCCATCTTGTTTACAAACGCCAGACGCGGAACCTTGTACTTGGTCGCCTGACGCCACACGGTTTCGGACTGGGGCTGCACACCGCCCACGGCGCAATACACCATGCACGCGCCGTCGAGCACGCGCATGGAACGCTCCACCTCGATGGTGAAGTCGACGTGTCCCGGCGTGTCGATGATATTGAAACGGTGCTCGGGGAAATTCAGGTCCATCCCCTTCCAGAAACATGTGGTCGCAGCGGAAGTAATGGTGATGCCGCGCTCCTGTTCCTGATCCATCCAGTCCATCGTGGCCGCGCCGTCGTGCACCTCACCGATTTTGTGATTGACACCGGTGTAGAAAAGGATGCGCTCGGTCGTCGTCGTCTTGCCGGCGTCGATATGGGCGGAGATACCAATGTTGCGGTATCGCTCAATAGGTGTCTTGCGAGCCACGATGTCTATCCTGTGTTGCCCGCTTGTTGCGGGCGTACTTTTTAAAAGAGCGTTCTAAAACCAATCGAGCCCTTCACAGGGCCCGATTCGCTGCTGATCGGGTCAGATCAGAAGCGGTAATGCGAGAATGCCTTATTGGCCTCGGCCATCCGGTGCACTTCATCACGTTTTTTCATCGCCGCGCCACGGCCTTCGGCTGCTTCGAGCAATTCACTGGCCAGCCGCTGCGCCATCGACTTCTCGGCGCGCTTGCGCGCAGCTTCGCGCAGCCAGCGCATGGAAAGCGCCATGCGGCGGGACGGACGCACTTCGACCGGTACCTGGTAGTTTGCGCCACCGACCCGGCGGCTCTTGACTTCGACGACCGGCTTCACGTTGGCTACTGCGGCAGTGAAGATTTCCAGCGGGTCTTTTCCCGCCTTGGCGGTGATGTGCTCGAACGCGCCATAGACGATGCGCTCGGCGACCGACTTCTTGCCGGAGTGCATGATGACGTTGATGAACTTGGAAACATCCTGCGACGCAAACTTGGGGTCGGGCAGGATTTCACGTTTCGGGACTTCGCGACGACGCGGCATGACAACCTCTCAAATATGAATGTGCGCCGACCTGATCAGGCCTTCTTCGGGCGCTTGGCACCGTACTTGGAACGCGACTGTTTGCGGTCCTTCACCCCCTGCAAGTCGAGGGAACCGCGCACGATGTGGTAACGCACACCCGGCAAATCCTTCACCCGACCACCACGGATCAGCACTACGGAGTGCTCTTGCAGGTTATGGCCTTCACCGCCGATGTAGGAGATGACCTCGAAACCGTTGGTCAGGCGCACCTTGGCGACCTTACGCAATGCGGAGTTCGGTTTTTTCGGCGTCGTGGTGTAGACGCGGGTACAGACACCGCGCTTCTGCGGGCACGCGTCGAGCGCGGGGACCTTGCTCTTGGCCTCTTCTACCTGGCGCGGCTTGCGAACGAGCTGATTGATTGTCGGCATGCTTAAAAGACTTCCCAAAAAACCGAGGCAGCCCACCACGGGCCGCCTCAGTGGTTTGATTCCGGCTTGTGGCTGACTGCGGTTGATCGACCACAAAAGAGGCGAGAGCATATAACGCGCAAACATCTGAGTCAACGCGTGCGAGTAAGGAGGTGTCAAACTTACCACTGAATGGGCAGACAGGCGATAATGCTCGTTGCCCTTTCCAACCAATCTGTTTTTCCTCCGGAGCCAACATTGAGCCGCCTCAAAAACGACACCCTGCTGCGCGCGCTGCTGCGCGAACCCACCGAACACACGCCCATCTGGCTGATGCGTCAAGCGGGTCGTTACCTGCCTGAATACCGCGAAACCCGCAAACGGGCGGGCAGTTTCCTCGCCCTGTGCAAGAGTCCGGCGCTTGCCTGCGAAGTCACCCTGCAACCGCTGGCGCGTTTCGAGCTGGATGCCGCCATTCTTTTCTCCGACATTCTGACCATCCCGGATGCGATGGGGCTTGGCTTGTATTTTTCCGAAGGCGAAGGCCCGAAGTTCGAGCGCCCGCTGACCCAGGAATGGGAAATCCGCAATCTTTCCGTACCCGACCCCCACGCCGAACTGCGTTACGTGACGGACGCAGTCGCTGAAATCCGCCGGGCGCTCGATGGCAGCGTCCCGCTGATCGGCTTTGCCGGCAGCCCCTGGACGCTTGCCTGTTATATGGTCGAAGGCGGTTCGAGCGATGACTACCGCGCCGTCAAGACCATGGCCTACGCGCGTCCCGATCTCATCCACCACATCCTCGATGTCACCGCGCAAGCCGTCACGGTTTACCTGAACGCCCAGATCGAAGCCGGCGCGCAGGCCGTGATGGTGTTCGATTCCTGGGGCGGTACGCTCTCGGATGCCGCCTGGCGCGAATTCTCCCTCGCCTACCTGCGGAAAATCGCCGCAGGCCTCATCCGCGAAAGGGACGGGCAGCGCGTACCCACCATCGTCTTCACCAAAGGCGGCGGACTCTGGCTGGACGCGCTGGCCGGGAGCGGCTTTGACGCGGTCGGGCTCGACTGGACGATGGATATTGGCCGCGCCCGTGAACAGGTCAATGGCCGTGTCGCGCTCCAAGGCAATCTCGACCCCGCCGTGCTGTTCGCCACGCCGGAGGTCGTCGCCACTGAAGCGCGCAAGCTGCTCGACGCTTACGGCCCGCATCCGGGCCATGTATTCAACCTCGGCCACGGCATCTCACAGCACACCCCGCCGGAGAATGTCGTCGCGCTGGTTGAAACCGTGCATGCGTATAGCCGGAAAATAAACCAGAATACAAAAAATACATAAAGGCCCGCACCTTTCCCCAACCGGCTACGGGTTCCGCCACCCTGGCTCGTATTGACTTATGCACATGGGCGTTTTTTGTGCACTGCGCGAGCCCAAAACAAGGCAAATCTTTAGGCGATCTGTAACACTATGATTAATAAAGAATTTTTTTTGCCTCATCATGAAGCAGAATGTGTAATTTGTCACAATGGCGCAGGATGTCGGACGCTGTACCCGGTTTTTTCACAAAGTTATCCACAGAAATTGTGGGAAAACCGGAGACCCCTTCTGTAGCAACAGCTTACCTCCGATTACACGAATCGCCTTCAAGTTTTTCAGCTAACTCTTTGAAGAAAGAACATCTCTTTGTTTTTTTCTCTGCTTATTTGTCATGACAGTTGTCCGCGTAGCGGTTTCCGTCCCCCTGCCGCAACTCTTCGACTATCTGGCGGAAGACGCTACAACGGCGGACATTGGCCGTTGTGTGCGGGTTCCATTCGGGCGCGGGGAAAAAAGCGGTTTGATTCTGGCGCTTCCCGAAACCGCCGGACTCGACCCAGAGCGTTTGAAGCCGGTCATCCACATCCAGCGCAATGTGCCCCGATTGCCGCCCGACTGGATGGAACTGGTCGAATTTACCGCCCGCTATTACCATGCGCCCCCCGGCGAAGTCGTCGCGCTCGCGCTGCCGCCGGGGCTGCGACAGGCCGATGCTGTCCGCAGCGACGAACCCGACCCTGCTCTCACCCTGACCGACGCGGGCCGCGCGGCGCTGTTTGAACGCCGCCGCGACAGCCGTGCGCTCGCGCTCGTGCGCGAACTGGCCGCGCGCGGCGAACATGCGCCGACCCTGCGCCGTAGCGCCATTCGTCGGCTTGCTGCTGGAAGCGCCACGGGCGACGCGCTCGCACGCGGCTGGCTGGCAGTCTCACCCGACGCCCCCCGCGAACGCCACCGCACCAATGCGCCCCCCTCTCTCACCGACGCCCAGGCCGATGTGCTGGGAATCTGCCGCGCAGCCCCCGCCGGTTTCGTCGTATGGCTGCTTGCGGGCGTCACCGGCAGCGGCAAAACCGAAATCTATCTGCGCCTGGCCGCCGACGTCCTAGCAGCCGGAGGTCAGGTGTTGATGCTGGTTCCGGAAATCGCGCTCACGCCTCAACAGGAAGAGCGGGTACGCGCACGTTTTCCCGCCGCATGCGTCGTCAGCCTGCATTCGGAGCTTGCTGCGGGCGCGCGGGCGCGCGGTTTCAGGCAGGCGCTGGACGGGCGAGCCGACATCGTGCTCGGAACCCGGCTTGCGGTATTTACTCCATTGCCGAGGCTTGGGTTGATCCTGGTTGATGAAGAACATGATGCCTCTTACAAGCAACAGGAAGGCGTTCGCTATTCAGCGCGCGACCTCGCAGTCTGGCGGGCGCGCCAGCGCGATGTGCCCGTAATGCTGGGTTCCGCCACGCCTTCGCTGGAAAGCTGGTGGCACGCGCAGAGCAACCGTTACCACCTCCTGAGCTTACCCGTCAGAGCGCTGTCCAGCGCGCTGCCTACGGTCAGAATCATCGACACCCGCCGCTGCCAACTCGACGAAGGCATCAGCCCGCCTTTGCGCGAAGCCATTGCTGCGCGGCTCGATCGCGGCGAACAAAGCCTGGTGTTCCTCAACCGGCGGGGCTATGCGCCGGTACTGTCCTGCACGGCCTGCGGATGGGTCAGCCAATGCCCGCATTGTTCGGCCAACCGGGTCGTTCACCTTACCGACCGTCGGCTACGCTGCCACCACTGCGGCGCGGACAGCCCCATCCCCCGCGCCTGCCCGGTTTGCGGCAATCAGGACATTCAGCCCTTCGGGCGCGGCACACAGCGGGTCGAAACCCGGCTTGCCGAGCTTTTTCCCACCGCGCGGGTACTCCGGATCGACCGCGACGCCGCCCGCAGTCCGGCGCGCCGCGAGTCGCTCCTGGCGAGCATCGCTTCCGGCGAGGCCGACATCCTCGTTGGAACACAGATGATGGCCAAGGGGCACGATTTTCCCGGCCTCACCCTGGTCGGCGTCCTGGGCGCGGATGCTTCGCTGCACGCCGCCGATTTTCGCGCGCCCGAACGCCTGTTCCAGCAAATGATGCAGGTCGGCGGTCGCGCGGGCCGCGCGGAATTGCCCGGTGAAGTCCTGATCCAGACCGAATATCCGGCACACCCGATCTACCGTTGCCTCATCCGGCACGATTTCGACGCCTTCGCCCGCATGGAACTCGATTGCCGCCTCGCCGCCAATTTCCCGCCGTTCTCACGTCAGGCCATGTTGCGGGCCGACGCGCCGGAACTGGCGGCGGCGATGGACTTCCTGCGCCGCGCCAAGGAAGAAGCCGCCCCGTTTGCCGCCTCGGCAATCCGCCTCTTCGACCCCGTGCCGATGCGCCTCACCCGCCTCGCGCGGCGCGAACGCGCCCAGCTATTGATCGAATCCGACCAGAGAGCCGCACTACAGGATTTCCTCACGCGCTGGCTGGAGCGCATCCGCGCCCTGCGTACGCCGCGCGAATTGCGCTGGCAAGTGGATGTCGACCCGCTGGAAGTGTGAGTAAGGACGTATTGAACGCGCGTCGAGCGCAATCCCCGGTTTTCAGGCCGGGGTGACTCAATCACAAACCGGCTACGTCTTTTGCGCCGGATCTTCTCCGCTCCGCCGACGTTTACCGCTCATCCAGAACATGCGCGCGACCGCGTTCCGAGCCTGCTCGGCGGCTTCCTCGCGGCTGCGGGCATTGATCTTGAGATCGTTCACCAGCCCGTTATGCAGACTGTAGCACCACGCATGCACGGTGACGTCCTGCCCACGCAGCCAGACATCCCGCAAGACCGTGGTCTGACAGATATTGACAGCCTGATGGATGGCATTGAGTTCACACAACCGGTCGTGCTGCCACAAAAAGTCATCCTTCTGCGCGAGTTGTCTGGCGTAGAAGTCACGCACGTCCTGCACATGGCGCAGCCAGTTGTCGACGAGGCCATTCTTTTCCTCGTTGAGCACTGCCCTGACCCCCCCGCAGCCATAATGACCCACAACCAGAATGTGCTTGACCCGCAGAATGTCTACGGCGAACTGGATGACCGAAAGCGCGTTGAGGTCGCTATGTACTATCACGTTGGCGACATTGCGGTGGACAAAAACCTCACCAGGGTCAAGGCCGATGATCTGGTTGGCGGGCACACGGCTGTCGGAGCAGCCAATCCACAAATATTCCGGGGATTGTTGCCGCACCAAGCGCAGGAAATAAGCCGGGTCCTCAGCCTGCATGCGGTCGGCCCACGCCCGGTTATTGTTGAAAAGCTGGACAATCGCGTCGCTCATGTGTGCTCCAGATAAGGGCATGGATCGGGACGGGCGCGATTATCGCCGATTCTTTCGTGAAAACTTTGATCTATCGTACACAGTAGCCAGCTTTTTCCCAAAGCAGCCCTTCCTTCTCCCGGCGCTACGTACTGAGTATACGCGCGTCATTCCAACATGCGATACCTGCAGAAAAGGGCGCTCATCCGGAGGTTTATTTTTTGCCTTACAATGTGCGCTCCGCCCTTTGCTTCCATTTTCATTCGCATGTCCTACGAACGCCTGTCGTACGAAGCCAAATTCTGTGCGCCGCAGGATTTTGCTTCCCGTGTGGCAAATATGCCGCGCCCGTTGGTATTTACCAATGGCTGTTTCGATATTCTCCATCGCGGGCATGTGACGTATCTCTCCCGCGCGCGCGCGCTGGGCGCTTCGCTCGTAGTGGCGCTCAATAGCGACGAATCGGTGAGAAGGCTCGGCAAGGGGACGGATCGGCCACTGAATCCGCTGGAAGACCGTATGGCGCTCATTGCGGCGCTGGAGAGCGTCGATCTCGTGACCTGGTTCGAGGAGGAGACGCCGCTGGCCCGGATCATCGAGTCCCGCCCCGATGTGCTGGCCAAAGGGGGGGACTGGGCGCTTGAGACCATCGTCGGCGCAATCGAGGTACGCGCCTGGGGCGGCAGCGTGCATTCGATCCCGTTCGAGGTCGAGCGTTCGACTACCACGCTCCTTGAGCGTATCCGCAGCACACCAGCTCGTTACGGATGAGCCACGACGCTCACGACATCCTCGCGCGGGTTTTCGGTTACAACGCTTTTCGCGGCGACCAGCAGGCCATCATCGGGCATGTCGCCGCCGGGGGCGATGCGCTGGTGCTGATGCCCACAGGGGGCGGCAAGTCGCTGTGTTATCAGATTCCGGCCTTGATGCGGTCAGGAACGGCTATCGTGGTCTCCCCCTTGATCGCGCTCATGCACAATCAGGTAAGCGCGCTCCGGGAAGCGGGGGTGGCGGCGGAATACCTCAATTCCAGCCTTGACCTGGAATCCATGAGAGCCACCGAACGGGCGCTGCGCGCGGGCAATCTCGACCTGCTTTATGTTGCACCCGAGCGCCTGATGACGCCTCGGTTTCTCGATTTGCTCGATCATCTGCGCGACACTTCGCGCCTTGCGCTCTTTGCCATCGACGAAGCGCATTGCGTCTCGCAATGGGGGCACGACTTCCGTCCCGAGTATCTGCAATTGTCGATCCTGCCGGAACGCTACCCGGCCATTCCGCGCATCGCGCTCACGGCAACCGCCGACCGCCAGACCCGCGACGAGATCATCCATCGGCTGCATCTGGGCGCGGCACAGTGTTTCATCTCCAGTTTCGACCGCCCGAATATCCATTACACAATCGTTGAGAAGGCCGATCCGCGCCGCCAGTTGCTCCATTTCATCCGCGATGAGATTCATTCCCGCTTCTCGCGCGCGGCGGGAATCGTCTACTGCCTGTCGAGGCGCAAGGTGGAGGAAACCGCCGCGTGGTTGCAGGAGCATGGCATCGCGGCACTGCCCTATCACGCGGGTTTGCCCACGGAAATACGGTCGGCGCACCAAGGGCGCTTCCTGCGCGAAGACGGCTTGGTGATGGTGGCGACGATTGCGTTCGGCATGGGGATCGATAAGCCGGACGTGCGCTTCGTGGCGCATCTCGACCTGCCGCGCTCGATCGAGGGCTATTATCAGGAAACGGGCAGGGCGGGCCGCGACGGTCTGCCCGCGCGGGCATGGATGACTTGGAGCGCGGCAGATGTAGCCCAGCAACGCCGGATGATCGACTCCGGCGAAGGCGAAGCCGGGCTGGATTACGAGACTTACCGGCGGCTTGCCCGCAACCGGCTCGACGCCCTCGTGGGGCTGGCCGAAACGACGGCTTGCCGCCGCCAGCAGTTACTCGCTTATTTCGGCGAGGAAACTGTGCCCTGCGGCAATTGCGACAACTGCATCGACCCGCCCCAAACGTGGGACGCCACCGAGGCGGCGCGCAAGGCTTTGTCCTGCGTGTACCGCGCTGGCCAGCGTTACGGGGCGGGCCATCTGATCGATGTGCTGCGCGGAGAACTGACCGACAAGGTGCAGGAGAAGGGCCACGAGAACTTAAGCACTTTCGGTATCGGCAATGACCTCGATGAAAAACACTGGCGCATGGTCTTCCGGCAGCTCGTAGCATACGATTTCGTCTGTGTCGATCACGAACGCTATAACGCGCTGGCGCTTACCGACCTTGCCCGCCCCTTGCTGCGGGGCGAAGCCAGCCTGCTCGTCAGGCTGCCGCCTGAAAAACCCCACAAACCGAAAAGGCAACGCGGCAAAACCACGCGCGAGCGCAGCATCCCCGGCGGCGTACCCGCCACGCTCTTCGAGCGCCTGCGCCTCTGGCGCGCCAGCACCGCCCAAGCGCGCAACGTGCCCGCTTACGTCATTTTCCACGACGCCACCTTGCGCGACATTGCTATCGCCCGCCCGACGACGCTGGACGACCTGCGCCAGATCACGGGGATCGGCGAGCGCAAACTGGAAGCCTACGGCCAGGAAATACTGGAAATCGTAGCCGGGGCAAGTTAAAAATCCAAGATTATGCCATTAACAAACCCAACTAAAAATTGTGCTTATTAGACACCGGTGTACGCAGGTCTTATACTATATGCACACTGAGCGGACGCTGTGCCTAACTTTGCGCTTAAGCCGGACAGCCCCGCCTGTGGTGGGTTTGCCGCTTAGCTTTGGACGTTAGGCACCATATGCTCCGCCCTGTCCTCACCGCGCTTGCACTTCCAGCCTGTGTTGCGGGTGGAATTTTTGGATATGCGAACTGGCCAATGCTATCGCTGCCGGCTGATGCAAAAGCAGATCGCGTCGTCGTTTATAAAAGCCAACGCAAGCTCGTACTATTCAAGGAAGGCGTAGTGCTTCGTGAATATCAAATCGCGCTAGGCAGCTATCCAGTTGGGCCTAAGCAGATGGAGGGCGATGGTAAAACCCCTGAGGGGCAATATACCATCGACTACCGTAATCCCAAAAGCCAGTTCCACCTTTCGCTCCATATTTCTTATCCAAAAGCAGAAGATATTGCTCGCGCTAAGAAAGATCGCATCGAACCCGGTGGGCTAATCATGATTCACGGTCTTCGCAACGGGATGGGCGCTTTGGGGCGGCTTCATCGGTACACCGACTGGACTAATGGTTGTATCGCAGTCACCAATTGGGAAATCGAAGAAATTTGGAGGGTTGTGCCTGATGGTACGGTTATCGAATTGCAGGCATAAAACCCTGGCGCCTAACAATCTGGTGCAGCGGCAGTCGGCCAACTGCGCTGTCCGACTGCCGCTGACCTTCGTCGTTAGGCGTCGTAATAAGGAGTAGCCATGCGTTTTACATCTTTGCTGTTTGTCGTAATTCTCTCTACTGGGTGTGCCGGCGTTGGTGTAGTAGCGACTTCCGACCCATTGGCGAAACTGAACGATGCAGAGATTTTGTTCGTCCAACAGAATCGCCCACTGCTCGCTGAGAGGCTAATTAGAGAAGCGATGGACATCTACCAAGAGCAAGGTGATTCACGTGGCCTGGGGCATGCAAATCGAGAATACGCAGACCTGCTCCTGTCTTCCTCTGTTTCTGGAAAGTGGGCGAATTATTACCGGAAGAACGGGTTCCAAGATAGAACCGCAACATATGATAATAGGATTACAAAAGCCTCTGAGTATTACACCAAGGCACTCGAACACTACGCCCGTGCCGCCGATCAATTCCGCAGTGCCAATCGCTACGATTATCTGACGAATGTTTACTACAACATGGCGAATTCGTACTACCGGTTGGATGATCGTGCGAAAGCGTGCCACTTCTACGACGAAACGCTTGGTGCGTACAACGAGAACATTCGCCGTAATCCGAGTGTAAAGCCGTTCTCGCCATCTGGGACAGTTGCCGACCTAGTTTCCGCAGAGAAGAAACAGGCTGGTTGTGATTAGATCGGCAATGCGATGTCTTTTTGGGTTACACGTTCGGTTGGCCTTGTGTCTTTGGGGGCAGCTCACTTGGAGGGGTGGCGCGAAGCGACGGGGCGGTTCAATTCCCCTTGGCCAAGGGTTCCCCCTCAGACTCCGGGGGCGCGTTCAAAGATTCGGTCAGCCAGTCGCCGAAAGGCTTCGTATCCTTGGTGATCTTGGCCTGTATGTTGTAGGCGCGTTCGAGCTTGCCCTTGAACGATTGCGTCTGTGGATACGCCTCACCGTATCTGGCGAGATAGATACGGTAAGCCTGGAGGTAGCCGGGAATGGCCTTGTCGTACTGTTGCCGGTTCAGGTACGTCATGGCGACATTGCCATAGGACATCCCCGTGGTGGGGTGATCCTTGCCAAAGACCTTTTCGTTGACCGTCATAGCTTTTCTGGCCCATTCCTCCGCTTTGTCGTAATCGCGCATCCTGGAATACACCCAGGCTATATTGGTGTAGGCGACGCCGGTATCGGGATGGTTTTCGTCAACCGACCGTTCGAAAATCATTACGGCTTTCCGTAAATCCTCCAGGGCTTTTTTATTGTTGCCCAATCTGGACTCGGCTACAGAGATATTGACGTATGTCGCCGCTGTGGAGGGATGGCCTTTTCCGAGGGACTTCTCCTGATCCTCCAGAACTTTCCTGTACCAGACCGCCGCTTGCTTGTAATCGCCCTTTTTGTTGTATGAGGCGGCAATGTCGCTGCGAACTGCGATGGTGACGGGGTGCTGTTTCCCCACGCTTTTCTCTTCAATCGCCAGTGCCTGCCTATACGATTTCAATGTTTTTTCGTAATCGGCCTGCTCGGAATGAATGAGGGCTGCATTGCGATGGGCGGAAGCCGTCCCGGCACTCTCGCTGCCCGTTGCCTTTTCACGAATCGCCACGGCTTTTTGCCGCCACTCCTGTGCTTGATCCAGTCCGCCCAGATGCTGGTGCATGGCCGCGATCCTGTCGCAAATTTCCGCCACCGAGGGATGATCTGCGCCCAGCGCCTTTTCGAAGATTGCCAGCGCCCTGCCATACCAATCCAGCGCGACCTGGTACTGCCCCTGGCTCTCGTAGACAGAGGCAATATCCCCGCAACTTTCAGCCGTATCGGGGCTTTCCGCGCCCAGCGCGCTTTCCCGAACCGCAAGCGCCTTTTGATGCCAATTCAGCGCCTTTTCATAGTCGCCGAGGCGATAAAACGCTGCTCCCAGGTTTCTGTATATCTCGGCGCTATCGGGACTTTCGTTGCCTAACTCTTTTTCGGCGACCTCGGCGGCTTGCGTCAGGATGTCGCGAGCCTCCGCGTATTTCCCCATGCTTAAGTATACGGCGCCAACCTCGTTCCTGTAGCGGGCCGTATCACGGTGCTGTTCACCGTTTATCCTGATGGAATCCGAAAGCGCCTTGTTATAGTGATCCAGCGCTTCGGCATAACGGCGCTGATCGACATATCCTTTCGCGACCTTCGTTTCATTGGCGATTTCCTTGGTCGCGGCGATGTCCTTGAAGTTGCTCAAAACATGCTGCATGGTGGCAACCTTGTCGCGCAGCCCCGCCACCGAGGGATGGGTCGCGTCCAACGCATTCTCACGGATCGTCAGTGCCCTGCCATACCAATACAACGCGGTAGAGAAGTTTTCAGTCTGGTTCTCGTCATTCAGGCTACCCTCATAGACGGAGGCAATATCCAGGCAAATATCGGCCACCTCGGTGCTGTCCGGACCCGAGACGCTTTCCCGAACCGCAAGCGCCTTTTCATACCAATCCAGTGACTGCTCGGGGTAGCCGAGACGGAAAAGCGCGGATCCCAGATTTTTGTAGACCTCGGCGCTCACGGCATCCTTGCCGCTCACTTTCCCGGTGAGCTGCGCCAAGACGTCGCGTGCCTCCGCGTAGCGGTGCTGGTCGGCATGCTTTTTCGCAATTTGCACCTCGTGGGCGATGTCCTTGGCAACAGCGGTATTGTCGGCATGGGCACGCAGGCCGAACGTTCCCAAAACAGTTACCAGCGCAAGCGCCGCAAGGGCGCGCAAACATGATTCGATGATAAGCATGTCCCTTCCCTTTCTGAAATTGCCGACCCTGGCAAAAACGGCCAAAAAACCAATGATGGGCGAATTTTCGGATTCTAGCGCGTTCCGCGCTCGATCAACTCGATTTTATAGCCGCCCGGGTCTTCAACGAAGGCTATGGCGTTCCTGGCGCAGGGTTTCGAGCAGGAAATGGACGAAAGCCAGCCCGGAAAGCGACGGGGCAACGATGTTGACGACCGGCACATAGGCCAGCAGGGTGGTTCCGCCCCCCAATAGGAGCATCTGGGGACGAAATTCCCGGCGCAGACGAACGAGCTCATCCCGGTCGGCATGGAGCATCAAGGCGTCGTAACCGAAAACGCGCTGGCTGAGCCAACCGGTCGCCAGCACCGGCGCAACCAGCGCCACGCCGGGAATGAGCCACAGCGGCAGTGAAGCGGCCATGATCAGCACAAACCACAGCAGGGCCGCCAGGGTGTTGCCGATGCTGCCCATGTTGGAGCCGCCATGCCGTTGTTCGAGATCGGCATAATCGCGCCGGGCAACACGGTCAAGCATCATCGGCAAAGCGACCGTGGCAACGAGTACCATCGTCGTGACGTAAAAGAGAGGCACGAATGCGAGCGCCACGAGCAATTTGACCAGGATCAGCACGGCACCAGCCATCCATACCGAGGCACTGATCTTGTCACCGACCCACCCAAGCCCCTGGATGGATTCCATGATGGCGTTGACCATCACGGCCCAGGAGAGCACCGCGATGATGATCCACAACAGCGCCGAAACAATGCCCGGCCAGATGAGGTGGCCAAAAACGTCCAGCCGCGCGAGGCTACGCACCGAACGTCCGAGCGCAACGAAGATGTCCCGCATGGCCTTGCCCTCATCGCAGGCCGGGAACACCGGCCATCATGCCTTTCATGGCGCGCATCATTTTGCCGACGCCGCCCTTGGAGAATTGTTTCATGACTTTCTGCATCTGCTCGAACTGGTTGAGCAGGCGGTTGACTTCCTGGACGCTCACGCCCGCCCCAGTGGCGACGCGGCGCTTGCGGCTGGCCTTGAGGAGTTCGGGACGGGTGCGTTCGAGCGGGGTCATGGAGTTGATGATGCCTTCGACGCGCGCAATGGTTTTCTCTTCGGCGCCGCCCTGCAATTGACCGGCGGCCTGCGCGAATTGCGCCGGGAGTTTGTCGAGGAGCGAGGAGATGCCGCCCATGCTGCGCATCTGCCCGATCTGCGCCTTGAAGTCGTTGAGGTCGAACCCTTTGCCGCTCTTGAGTTTTTGCGCAAGCGCGACGGCTTTTTCTTCATCGACGCGGCGGCGCGCGTCTTCGACCAGACCCAGGATGTCTCCCATGCCGAGGATGCGGCTTGCCATGCGATCCGGGTGAAAGGGTTCGAGGCCGGAGAGCTTTTCGCCGACACCGGCGAATTTCAGCGGTTTGCCGGTGATGTGGCGCACCGAGAGCGCCGCGCCGCCGCGCGCGTCGCCATCGAGTTTGGTCAGTACCACGCCGGTGAGCGGCAGCGCCTCGTTGAAGGCGCGGGCGGTATTGACCGCATCCTGCCCGAGCATGGCGTCGACGACGAACAGGGTTTCTATCGGATCGAGCGCCGTGTGCAGGGCACGGATTTCGTCCATCATCAGCGCGTCGATCGCCAACCTGCCGGCGGTGTCGACGAGCAAGACTTCATGGTGATGCTTGCGGGCGAAATCGAGCGCGTCAAGCACAATATCGACAGGCTTCTGGCCGACGTGCGAGGCAAAGAAATCGGCTCCGGCCTGCCCGGACACGGTCTTGAGCTGTTGAATGGCCGCCGGACGGTAAACGTCGGCGGAGACGGTCAGCACTTTTTTCTTTTGCTCCTCGCGCAGCAGGCGGGCGAGTTTGCCGACGGTAGTCGTTTTGCCCGCGCCCTGCAAACCGGCCATCAGCACGACGGCCGGGGGTTGTGTCGCCAGATTGAGCCCCTGGTGGACGCCGCCCATGAGCGCGCGTAGCTCGTCATGCACCACGCCGACGAGCGCCTGTCCGGGAGTGAGTGAGCCGATGACTTCCTGCCCGACTGCCTTTTCCTTGATCCTGGAGATGAACTCCTTGACCACCGGCAGGGCAACATCGGCTTCGAGCAGGGCCATGCGCACTTCGCGCATCGCCTCAGAGATGTTGTCCTCGGTAAGGCGGGCTTGGCCGCGAAGGGTTTTGACGACTTTCGAGAGGCGTTGGGTAAGATTGTCGAGCATATCAATTCCACATGCCCTGCCTGGGCAGGCAATTTGGCTAAAAATGGAGGGATTGAGGTA